>JBDQNA010000140.1:0-3067 GCA_040261965.1 Flavobacteriaceae bacterium | reverse complement strand
TCTACTTTTACAGTGGACAACATCACAGGGTTTGCCTTACCTGCTCGTATGTTGATAAACGATTTTTCTAGGTGTTCAAGTGCTTTATTCATGGCTTCTTCAGCCATTTCCATAATAAGATTTAATTCTTCCATGATTTAAAGATTTACCAATGTTCCAATTGATTCGCCCATGACTACTTTTTTGAGGTTTCCTGGCTTGTTCATATCAAAAACAACAATGGGCAGCTCGTTTTCTTGACTGAGCGTAAATGCAGTGGAGTCCATAACCTTTAAGCCTTTGCTAAGCACGTCTTTAAAGGAAATATTGTCAAACTTTTCGGCAGTTTTGTCTTTTTCTGGGTCGGCGGTATAGATGCCATCAACACGGGTTCCTTTGAGGATAACGTCAGCATTTACTTCAATAGCACGTAATACAGCTGCCGAGTCTGTCGTAAAAAATGGATTTCCAGTGCCTGCGCCAAATATGACCACACGCCCTTTTTCTAGGTGGCGTACGGCACGTCGCTTGATATAAGGTTCTGCAATTGCTTCAATTTTGATAGCCGTTTGCAATCGAGTGGGTACTTTGGCATCTTCGAGAGCGCTTTGGAGCGCCATTCCGTTGATGCAGGTGGCCAACATACCCATATAATCGCCTTGTACGCGATCCATACCATTACTGGCGGCAGCTACCCCTCTAAATATGTTTCCTCCTCCAATAACAACCGCCACTTCAACGCCCATAGCTACAATTTCTTTGATGTCCTGTGCATATTCGCTTAGGCGTTTTGGGTCAATGCCATGGGTGCGGTCTCCCATGAGTGCTTCACCGCTTAGCTTTAAAAGTATTCGTTTGTATGCCATGGAGTGTGTTTGTGCAAATATAAGAAGTTAAAGGGGATACTCCGAGTTGTTCCTACCTATCCGAATAAATTTTCTGCTCCTCGGGCAATCCCGGCATGACCGCATGAATGGCTTCTAGCGAATAGAAATCGGTTGGTGTAACGGTATGGGTTGCTTTAAACGCATCAAATGCTGTTTTGGAAATGGGCTTAGAGGGATTAAAATAGACATCCCTTTGAGTGGTGGTTTTACCACTATAATTAATGTCCATTGACAAGACATTTTGTCTATTGCGCCCTTTGACAATCTTATTTTTCTCAATGATTTTGAAAGATCTTCTGATTCCCATCATCACATCAAGTTTTTCAGACATATTGTAGAGGGTGTATTTGCCCAATTGATTTTTGACAAAGACATAGGTTCTATTGTCAAGTCGCTTTTCAAAAAACAACCCCAACAACTTAATTCTGAATGTGTGTTTATTGTTGTGATAAGATATTTTATTTACTCCGAAATCAACCACATCCACTAGCAGGTAGCCGCTGTAATCTTTTCGTTTTTTTGATGTAAAACGCAATTTATACGTTGGAACTCTTTGGTCATATACGATGCCCTCATTTGTAAGTGTATACTTGTTTGGTTTGTCCAAAAAGGGAAGTGCCCAGTTTTGTTCTTCAAAAAGCAAGGTGTTGCCCTTGTGTTTTAGCAACCTGAGTTGTTTTTTGGCATAATCCTCAGGGGTTATGCCTACGCTATCCTGAGCTGTCGAGTCTACTTCTTGGTCGTTATCAATCTTTACTGAAAGAAGCGGCCCTGATTTTACCTTAAAATAAGAGTCTTTTTTGATTCGTTTTTTTAAAACACCATCTATGGTTTCATCCATTGAGGTATACGTTGCTTCACTCAGTGAATCTATGAGGTTTGCAGCTTGCATGACTTCTAATTTGTGAAGATTTAGTTCCCCACTATCTCGAAGCCACTTGCTTTGTGTGTAGTAAACGCTTTCTTGTTCTCGTGGTACTTTTTGGATGATTTCATCTACAAAGGTTTGATCCAACTCTGGGATGGTAGATTTTTTAATTTCTATATCCATTTTTTGAACTACATCCTTGCCCTTTACCACAACATAGACCTCACTTGAAGAAAGCCCAAAATCCATGTTGTTGGGGGTATTTTCAAGGACCTGCGCCATGATTTCTTTTGCTGTCAAGGTCTTATTGGATACCAAAATGGGTGCAAGTGCAAACGCTTTAGGTATCATATAAAGAGAATCTTTGAGCTGATTAACAAGAACTGTTTTAGTAGCATAGCCCATACAAGACAAGGAGATGGAATCTGCAGTATTGCTTTGCCAATAAAAAGTTCCTTTACTACTGCCAATAACCCCTTTGTTACCATCGTAAACGTGCACAAATGGAATGGGTTCTTGGGATATGCTGTCTAGCACGGTAATGTGTTGAGTATAGGCAACAGTTGAAAAGCTAAAAAGCAGTAGAAGCACAAAGGTTTTCATTTCATATAAGTATTTGGATACTGCCAATATAAAAAAAAGACCCCCATACTGGAGGTCTTCGCTTGTTTTTAACAAAGGTTTAGGTCTAGCCCAGGGCCAAACGCTTAAAACCTGTTACGGTAAGGTCTGCGTGAACAGACTTCACATAAGCCGAAACGCTTTGTTTGCCGTCTTTGATATAGGCTTGATTAACCAGTGTATTGTCTTTAAAGAAACGCTTAATTTTTCCTTTTGCAATATTATCGAGCATGGCTTCTGGCTTGCCTTCTTGACGTAACTGGTCTTTGGCAATTTCGATTTCCTTTTCAATAATAGTCGCATCAACGCCATCTTCGTTTAGTGCGATAGGGTTCATGGCAGCTGCTTGCATGGCAACATTTTTGGCCGCTTCTGCAGCTCCTTCTACTGCAGCAGAAAGACTTACGAGCGTTGCAATCTTATTCCCCGCATGGATATACGAACCTACGAAAGGCGCCTCCAAGCGTTCAAAACCACCAATTTCAATTTTCTCACCAATGACACCCGTTTGCTCAGTAAGCTTGTCAGCTACGCTAAGGTCACCGTCAAATGTTGTCGCCAAAAAGGAATCTCTGTGGTCTTGGGTGAGCGCAATGTCAGCAAGTTTGTTGGCAAGGGCTAAGTAGCTATCGTTTTTGGCTACAAAGTCTGTTTCACAGTTTATGGATACCACAACGCCTGCGGTAGCATCATCGTTTACACGAGCAATTAC
>JBDQNA010000011.1:0-15270 GCA_040261965.1 Flavobacteriaceae bacterium | reverse complement strand
ATTGAAGCACCCGAGCAACACGAGACTTTAAATTGTTTTTTGAGATAGATTTAGTTGCGTCAAACAGCAATTGCTGTAGGGAATCACTTCGTTTTTCAAGCCACAAGGAATCAGAGGTTTTATCAGGAAAAAAGTAGGGGAATTGGACCTTAACTTCTTCCAAGGGAGTATGGAGTTCACCAAAAAAAAGGGTTTCAAATGACACGTAATCCAAAGAGACTTTTTCAAGATCTGCAGGCCTTGGATGAGATGAGGTATTACAGGAAACTACAAAATAAAGAACGGCGAGCATCAGCCCTTTCATGAGCCAAAAAAATGGTTTAAATTTACGCTTGTTAACTGCTATCATACTGGCCGTAAAGATACAAATGCTATGAAGAATCAAGAAGTAATTGAGCACATTGTACAATGGCTCAAAACTTATGCCAAAAAAAATCAAATGAACGGCTTTGTCATTGGTATCTCTGGCGGGATAGACTCTGCCCTTACTTCCACGCTTTGTGCCAAGACAGGACTTCCAACATTATGTTTGGAAATGCCCATAAAACAACAGGAAAATCAGGTTGAACGCGCACAAGAACACATAAAGTGGCTGGGAAGAAGTCATCAAAATGTGAACAGCCACTTAATTGACTTAGGGACTGTTTTCGATGCGTTTTCTTCAACAGTTGAAGCTGACATAAAAGACAATCAAGCCCAGCTATCTTTGGCCAATACGAGAGCAAGGCTACGCATGACTACACTGTACTACTATGCAGCACTTCATCGTTATTTGGTTGCAGGTACCGGAAATAAAGTTGAAGATTTCGGTGTTGGGTTTTACACCAAGTACGGTGATGGCGGAGTGGATTTAAGCCCAATTGCTGACCTGACAAAAACGCAAGTACGCGCTTTAGCTAGAGATTTGGGTATTGACGAAGCTATCTTAATTGCACCACCAACAGACGGACTTTGGGATGATGATAGAAATGATGAGGAACAATTAGGTGCCACCTATGAACAACTTGAATGGGCCATGAAGCAGCAACAAGACGGAAAGTCTCCAACAGATTTTGTAGGAGAAAACGCACGTGTTTTTAAGGTGTTCATATCACATCATACTGCCAATAAACACAAAATGGAACCCATACCGGTATGTAATATTCCAAACCACCTGCTTGAGTAACCTTATCACTAGTTTTAGGAGAAAAATTATTTATATCACTTTTAAAGACTATTTTTCCTATTTTTAAGGTCAACTATATATTCCATGATTCGTGTTTTTATTGCTGATGCACATCCAATCGTACACAAAGGTTTAAAAGCTCTCTTTAGCAATTCGAACGAAATCAGTATTGTAGGAAAAGGATTTCATTATCGTGACTTGGTTGAGAATCTGACTTCAAAAAAAGTTGATCTCGTTGTTTTGGAGCTTAAACTTCCGGGCTTTGAGGAAATACGTTTGCTTCGAAAACTAAAAGATCAGCACACACATGTGCGTTTTTTAATATATTCATCTCTAAGCGAAAATGTTTATGCCATCAGTGCGCTTAAATATGGGGCATCAGGCTATATATGCAAAGACCTCCCTTTGAACAAACTCAAAGATGCTATCTTAAAAGTAAGCACTGGTGGGGTTTATATTACCAACGAATTGGCAGAACATATGGCCTTTAATGAAACAGAGGCAAATCCGCGTGCGATGATTAACCAATTGTCTGAAAGAGAAATCCAAGTACTTCGCTTATTGGTTCATGGAAAACGGAACAAAGAAATTGCCATAGCATTAAATATCAGCGACAAAACCGTAAGTACATATCGCTCAAGGCTCATGAAAAAGATTAAAGTCAAAAATCTTGTTGAAATGCTAAAAAAGCTTCAGCATATAGACTTAGACATGTATTAAACCACCCGGTTTAAACGACCGCTCAACACCGTTTTGAGTTTGTGATACTGTACAATTTCTTCTAAAAGTTCTCCGTGATGATTCTCTATGTCCTCAGCAGTATCGGATTGTAGTGCCGCTACCTTCTCATCAATAAGCTGACATCTAAATCGTAAAATTACTTCATGAACCCACCTGGCCAAATTGGCCTTTTTGTTTTTGATATAAATGTTTTTGCGTTCCCAATCATGAAGGGTATGCAATTCATCCTCAAGCAATAATTCGGAAACCTCCAATGCCAAATTCGGTTCCAAATTAGCAACAAAAGCATCCATTTGAATAGCAGATTTTTCATTCAATGCAGCCAATACTTTAGGGTATAATCCTTTAAAGACGGTTGTCGAAAATGCAATTTCGTCTTGTTGTAAATCCAAATATATCTTTTCAAAAACACGGGCTTTTATTGTTGAAGTGACTAGTGAAAGCTCACCAGATTTTTCATCGGTTTTTAAAATGGGTTCTTCAAATTCGACTTCTTCATGTCCGTGAAGCAACAGAATTTTTATAATGTCCTTTTCAAGTTCAAAACGGGTACTTACAGCAGCTAGCTTTTTTTCTTGGGGAACCACTGACATGGGTTGGCTTGACACTTGTCTTTGTGGTTTATTTGTCTTTTTTTGAGATACTTGCGCCAATGTAGCAAACAAAACTTCCTCACTGATCTGCATCAAGGAAGCACATGATTTAACGTATACCTCTTGCTTAATTCGATCTGGTATTTTCGCAATACTCTGCACCATCTCACGGATGGTCTCCGCTTTCTTGAGAGGATCTTGCGCGGCTTCATCAACCAGTAATGCAGCCTTAAATTGTATGAAATCCTTGGCGTTATTGACTAAGAAATCTCTAACTTCTTCAAAGCTATTTTCACGTGCAAAACTGTCTGGATCTTCTCCTTCGGGAAACATACAAACACGCACATTCATACCCGCTTCCAAAATTAAATCTATACCGCGCAACGATGCGCGAAGCCCTGCAGGATCGCCATCAAACAAAACGGTGATATTTTTGGTAAGCCTGCCAATAAGTCTAATTTGTTCTGGTGTTAGGGCAGTGCCTGAAGATGAAACCATATTCTTAATGCCGCATTGATACATTTGAATGACATCGGTATAACCCTCAACCAAATAACAGGTGTCCTCTTTTGCAATGGTTTGTTTAGCCTGATATAGGCCATACAATACCTTGCTTTTGTTGTAGATCTCGCTTTCAGGCGAGTTCATGTATTTGGCCGCCTTTTTGTCTTGGGTCAGTATGCGACCCCCAAAACCCAATACACGCCCAGACATGCTGTGAATGGGAAACATAACACGCCCCTTAAAGCGATCAAATTTTTTATCCTCCTTAACTATACTGAGACCCGTTTTCTCTAAAAAATCAAGCTGATAACCCGCTTTTTGCGCTGCATCTGTAAGGGCACTCCACGAATCAGGCGAATATCCCAATTGAAAAAACCGAATGGTTTCTTCGCTGAATCCACGCTCTTTAAAATAACTCAAACCAATGGCTTTTCCTTGAGTTGTTTTCCACATCGACTCTTCAAAAAAACCTACCGCATACGTGCTAACCAAATACATGCTTTCACGCGCACTAGCAGCAGCTTTTTGCTCATCGTTCTGCTCAGTTTCCTCAATCTCAATATTGTATTTTTTAGCCAAATAACGGATGGCTTCGGGATAAGAAAAATGTTCGTGCTCCATCAAGAACGCAACCACATTTCCCCCCTTACCACTGGAAAAGTCTTTCCAGATTTGCTTTACGGGAGATACCATAAAACTCGGAGAACGCTCATCGGTAAACGGACTTAGCCCCTTGAAGTTAGCGCCCGACTTTTTGAGCTGTACAAAATCACCTATAACCTCCTCTAATCGGGCAGTATCAAAAACAGCGTCTATGGTAGATTTATGTATCACAGAATAAAAATGAGCTCTAAAATACGTAATTCAGTAATGTTATTTCTTACGCTCAATAACATAACGTACCATTTCTTCTAGTGTGTCACGAAATTCGTTTTTTGGAAAGGCGTGAAGTTGTGCCAATGCCTTGTCTTTATATGCATGCATTTGAGCTGTCGCATAGGCCAATCCGCCCTGTTCTTTAACAAAAGCTATGACGCTTTTGACACGCTTTTTATCCATGTTATGGTGTCTAACAGATTGAATAAGCCACTTTTTTTGTTTTGTATCCGACTTATTAATAGCATGAATAAGGGGAAGTGTCATTTTTTTCTCACGAATATCTATTCCCGTAGGCTTTCCTATTTTGGTCTCGCCATAATCAAATAAGTCATCTTTTATTTGAAAAGCGATGCCGATATCTTCGCCAAACTGACGCAATAGCTCTACAGTTTCGGGTGAAGCATGAACCGATGCAGCGCCAAGAGCACAACAAGAGGCTATCAATGTGGCTGTTTTTTGACGGATAATCTCCATGTAAATCGACTCGTCTATATCTAATCGTCGGGTTTTCTCTATTTGCAACAATTCACCTTCACTCATTTCACGAACGGCAACGGAAATTATTTCCAGCAAATCAAAATCCTTGTGGTCGATACAAAGCAGTAAGCCTTTTGAGAGTAAGTAGTCGCCCACCAAAACAGCAATTTTATTTTTCCACAGTGCATTGATTGAAAAGAATCCACGTCGCTGATAGCTTTCATCAACAACGTCGTCATGAACAAGTGTAGCCGTATGTATAAGTTCTATTACAGAAGCAGCACGATAGCAGCGCTCATTAACCTCTTTTTCTTCCAGCATTTTAGCTACCATAAAAACAAACATAGGGCGCATTTGCTTACCCTTGCGATTGACGATATAGTGTGTGATGCGATTAAGAAGAGCCACATGTGATCGCATAGATGAGGAAAACTTCTCCTCAAATAGCTCCATTTCTTTAGCAATGGGTTTTTTAAGCTGATCTACAATTTTCATTGGGCTATAAAGATACAATATAGTGCTTTAGCAATTTGCCAAGCAACTGATTTTGAATACCCGATTAAGTCTTATTGGCCAATTGTCCGCAAGCAGCATCAATATCTTTGCCGCGCGAACGCCTTATCGTAACAGGAATATGGCTTTTCTCTAGCGCTGTAACGTACTGGTTTATGGCATCGTCATCGGCTTGATTAAACTGATCGTTGCCCACAGGGTTGTATTCAATCAAATTGACCTTTGACGGCGTCTTTTTGCAAAATTGTACCAAAGCGTCAATTTCAGCTTTGCTGTCGTTGATGTTCTTCCAAACGACATACTCGTACGTAACACGCGCCTTGGTCTTGCTAAACCAGTAGCCTATAGAATCTTGTAAGTCCGTAAGCGGAAAAGAAGTGCTAAAGGGCATGATTTGATTTCGAGTTTCTTCAATGGCGCTGTGCAGGGAAACAGCCAACTTAAATCGAGGATATTCGTCAGCCATTTTAACGATCATTTTAGGAATACCTGAAGTGGAAACGGTTATTCGTTTTGGAGACATCCCCATTCCTTCTGGACTTGTGATTTTGTCAATGGCTTTCATCACATTAGGGTAATTCATCATAGGCTCGCCCATACCCATAAAAACAATATTAGACAGCGGACGTTCAAAATGTTCCAAGCTTTGCTTGTTAAGCATGGTCACTTGGTCAAAAATCTCATCTGGATTGAGGTTACGCATCCTTTTGAGTTGGGAGGTCGCACAAAAAGCACAGTCAAGGCTACAACCTACTTGGCTAGACACACAAGCCGTAGAACGAGTATTTGCAGGTATCAAGACAGATTCAACAACTTTGTCATCATACAGACGCACAGCATTTTTGATCGTGCCGTCATCACTAATTTGCACATTAGCAATGTTGGTGTGGTTGATAATGAAGTGTTTGTCGAGCAAAGCACGATGTGCCTTGGAAAGATTGGTCATTTGATCAAAATCAATGGCTGCCTTTTGCCACAGCCACTCATACACTTGATTACCGTGAAAAGAGGGTGCGTTGTGTGAAACAAAAAAAGAACATATTTCTTCCTTTGTGCAACGGCGTATATCTTTCTTAACCTCGGTCATGAGGTGTTAGAGAATAAGCATCGCGTCTCCGTAAGAATAAAAGCGATATTTACGACTTATGGCTTCATCATAAGCTTTTTTGATAAAATCGTGTCCTGCAAAGGCAGACACCATCATCAACAAAGTTGATTTTGGCAAGTGGAAGTTGGTCACCATGGCATCCCCTATCTTAAAGTCATAGGGCGGAAAAATAAACTTATGCGTCCAACCTTGATATGGATTCAAGGTACCACTTGAAGAAACCGATGATTCTAATGCTCGCATGGAAGTTGTTCCAATAGCACAAACACGGTGACCTGCTGCTTTGGCTTTGTTTACCATATCCGCTGCACTCGCATCAATTATCAATTCTTCAGAATCCATTTTGTGTTTGGAAAGATCTTCAACCTCAACAGGATTAAATGTACCCAAGCCAACATGAAGCGTAAGTTCAGCCAAATCAACCCCTTTTATTTCCAAACGCTTCAATACATGCTTAGAAAAGTGAAGCCCTGCTGTTGGCGCAGCTACTGCTCCTTCATGCTTGGCATAAATAGTTTGATAACGCTCACGATCAAAATCTTCTTCTGGGCGCTTGATGTATTTGGGTAGTGGCGTTTGTCCAAGCTCTTTTAACTTAACCCGAAACTCATCATAGCTTCCGTCAAATAAAAAGCGTAGTGTTCTGCCTCGCGATGTTGTATTGTCAATTACTTCAGCAACCAATGATTCATCTGCACCAAAATAAAGTTTGTTCCCAATACGAATTTTTCTTGCTGGATCAACCAACACATCCCAAAGACGTTGTTCTTTGTTTAACTCTCTTAGCAAGAATACCTCAATCTTGGCTCCTGTTTTCTCTTTGTTGCCCATCAGTCGTGCAGGGAACACCTTGGTATTGTTGAGTGCCATTACATCACCCTCATCAAAATAATCGGTAATATCTTTAAAGGATTTGTGCTCAATGGTTTGAGTTTCACGATGTAAAACCATGAGTTTTGACTCATCGCGGTGTTCTGCTGGGTGTTCGGCTAATAAATCTTCTGAAAGATCAAAGTTAAAGTGAGAGAGTTTCATGTCAATTTTTTCAAGCCGCTAATATACTGCACCAGCATAGGGGTTGTCAAGGATTTGACCGATTATTTATCGGGATCGATGAAAAAACCTAGCGACTTTAGGTCATCCCAGAAGCTTGGGTAGGATTTGGTTACTACTTCAGCGTTGTTTATTACCATTGGAACATGAAGCCCCAAAGGGGCAAAAGCCATGGCCATACGATGATCATGATAGGTGTCTATGGCAACATCGGAAACAATGGCGTCTTTTCGAGCCTCAAGATGAAGGCTGTCTTCCGTAATACGGATCCTTGCTCCTAATTTAGTTAGCTCGTTTTGTAAAGCCACCAAGCGATCGGTTTCCTTAATTTTTAGGGTGTGTAAACCGGTCAAATCACAGGAAACACCTAGGCCGTAGCACGTAACAGCTATGGTTTGTGCAATATCTGGTGCTTTTATTAAATCTAAGGTAATATGGGACTTAACCTTATTGGATTTTGTCAGTTGTAGTCTGTGACCGGTAAATGCAGCAGTTACGCCCAATTGCGCATAGATGTCCACCAAGATACTATCGCCTTGCAGACTGTTGGGCACATAGCTATGGATAGAAACATTAGCCGACTTTGCAAGAGCCACCATACTAAAATGATAGGATGCAGAACTCCAATCGGACTCCACTATTAGGGTTTTGGCATTGATCGTTTTTTGTGGCAATACACAAATAATCTGACCAGAGAATGTTGCATTTATCCCTACACGACGCAAAAGTGCGCAGGTCATGTTAATATAGGGTATGGATGTGATTTCTCCTTCTAATACTATCTCTAATCCATTGGGTAATTTGGATGCAATGAGCATCAGCGAAGTAATGTATTGACTACTCACATTAGCAGCTAAAGAAACGCTTTGGGTGCTGATGGCCTTTCCTGAAATTCGCAATGGTGGATATCCTTCATTTTTTAGATATTCAATGTCTGCTCCAATAGCACGCAGCGCATTCACCAATAGTTTAATCGGGCGCTCTTGCATACGTTGTGAGCCAGTCAGTACTTTCTCTTCACCTGGAATTGTGGCAAAGTAAGAAGTTAGAAAGCGCATGGTGGTTCCGGCATGACCAATATCGATCGTATGCGCATCCGATGCTAAGCCACGTTGCATGGCTTGGGTGTCGTCAGAATTGGACAGGTTATCCAAAATCAATGACGGGAATAATGATTGCAATATCAATAAGCGATTGGATTCACTTTTGGAACCGGTTATCTGACAATTGCCCTCAAGTATTTGTGTGGCGTGAGTGAGTCTTATGTTGCTCATGAACGTAGCTTGGGATTGTTGTGGTGACGATCGTGGTCACGAGATGCCTTTAGGTCTAATTTTTTATCAAATGCCGCTTGCAAATTGGTATCGGTTTGATTGGCCAAACACAGCAACACAAAAAGCACATCGGCCAATTCCTCACCCAAGTCTTTACCCTTATCGCTTTCCTTCTCAGACTGCTCGCCATATCTGCGAGCAATAATACGGGCTACTTCCCCTACCTCCTCGGTAAGCTGTGCCATATTGGTCAACTCGTTAAAATAGCGGACGCCATGTTTTTCAATCCATGCATCAACGGCTTTTTGGGCATCTTGAATATTCATAAGTCTTTGTTTTTTGAATCTATGATAATGGTTACCGGACCATCATTTGTCAAATCAATTTGCATATCTGCTCCAAAAATACCGCTCTGTATGGGTTTTCCCATAAGCTGTTCGGCTTTTTGTAAAAAAAGTTCATATAAGGGAATGGCTATTTCGTGTCCTGCTGCCTGTATGTAAGAGGGCCTATTGCCTTTTTTGGTTTGAGCATAAAGCGTAAACTGGCTTACTACCAATATTTCGCCAGCTACATCCAGTGCACTCTTGTTCATCACGGCGACTTCGTCATTGAAAATACGCATATTGATGATTTTATTTAACAGCCAATCTAGGTCCTCAGCAGTATCAGACTGCGTGATTCCAAGCAGCACCATCAGACCGTGTCCAATACTTGCCTCATGGGTTTTGTTTGCTGTTACTTTGGCTGATGTTACACGTTGTATTACGGCTCTCATGAATCCCAAAAATCAGTTCGATAATGTTGATCCTCACCTGCCAGCATTTGTACATAACTCTTGTAGCGTGATGCGGCTATTTGACCTGCTTCAACTGCTGCTTTAACAGCACATTTTGGCTCCTCTAGATGTAGACAGTTATTGAACTTACACGCATCTTTTGTGGAGAAAAATTCTCGGAAATAGTCGCCCATTTCTGCTGCCGCCATATTTACTACACCAAACCCGCGAATTCCCGGAGTATCCACAATACGGGCATTAAAGTCCAAATCATGCATTTCGGCAAAGGTGGTGGTGTGCTGTCCTTGTTGATGTTGGGCGGAAATGTCTGCCGTCCTGATGTTTAGTCCGGGTGCCAAGGCATTTACCAAGGTCGATTTTCCCACACCACTGTGTCCAGACAGCATACAGGTCTTACCTGCCATCATCGTTTTAACCGCTTCCAAATTTGTGCCCTTTAAAGCCGAAATCTCTAAGCAGGTATATCCGATATTTTCATACAGCTTTTTCATGCTGTTCATTTGCTCAGTTTCTGATATGCTGTAGCTATCCTCTTTATTAAAGAGCAATATCGTTTCAACTTCATAGGCCTCTGCGGTAGCCAAAAAACGATCGATAAAAGCGGGATAGGTAGGCGGATTGTTGAGGGTTACCAATAAAAAAGCACAGTCGATATTGGCAGCAATGATGTGAATTTGTTTGGATAGATTCACAGACTTGCGCACGATGTAATTCTTTCGTGTTTGGATTTCGGTAATCACACCTTCCTGTCCGTCTTGGGTGTCTTTGATGGTTACTTCCACCACATCGCCTACGGCTACGGGGTTAGTACTGGTAAGCCCCTCTATTCGGAACTTCCCTTTGATGCGACAGGGGATGAGTTTCCCCTGGGCATCTTTTACGTGATACCAGCTTCCCGTTGATTTGTATACGACCCCTGTCATACAGCCAAATTAACGGATTTTTGGTTTATACACATTAACCGTTGATAATCTCTTCTTGGTGGTTTATAGATTCTTGGTGTATGGCCTTAAAAATACGAAGGATAAATTCCTCGCTTAGACCCTTTTCGTCTCCATCTAAAATCATTTTACCCAAAATTTCATTCCAACGCTTGGATTGCAGTACCGCTACGTTATGAGATTTTTTGAGTTCTCCAATTTCATTGGCGATTTTCATTCGCTTACTCAAACTTTCAAGCAAGCTGGCATCAATCACATCAATTTGTGTGCGCAAGGTGTTAAGCTTGTTTTTGTATTCGGCATCATCATCGGTTTCTTTGCGGATTTTTAAATCACTCATCATTTGAACCAAGGTGTCCGGGGTAATCTGTTGAGCAGCATCACTCCAAGCATTGTCCGGATCCCAGTGCGACTCTATCATCAAACCGTCAAAGTTTAGATCAAGAGCTGTTTGACAGATATCTTGTAAAATATCACGACGCCCAGCGATGTGCGAAGGATCACAAATCAACGGAAGGTCTGGAAATCTATTTTGTAACTCGACAACAATTTGCCATTCTGGATTGTTGCGATATTTCGTTTTTTCATAGGTAGAGAATCCGCGGTGAATCACTCCTAAGTTTTTGATATTGGCTGTGTATAAACGTTCAATTCCTCCAAGCCACAAAGACAAGTCTGGGTTTACGGGGTTCTTCACCAACACAATCTTGTCAGTACCTTCAAGCGCATCAGCAATTTCTTGTACGATAAACGGACTTACCGTTGAACGGGCGCCAATCCACAATACGTCTATATCGTGTTCCAATGCCAGTTGTACGTGAGCTCGGTTAGCTACCTCAGTACAAGTCATAAGTCCTGTTTCTTCTTTGACACGTTGCAACCATTTAAGGCCAATGGCACCAACGCCCTCGAAGTTTCCGGGGCGAGTACGTGGCTTCCAAATCCCTGCGCGATATGCAGTAACATCGGTGTCTTTGAGTTGATGTGCAATTTTAAGCACTTGCTCTTCGGTCTCAGCACTACAAGGTCCTGCGATTACTAAAGGGTGGTCTAGCTCAAAATTATTAAGCCATTGACGCATTTTTGGGTTGTTTTCCATGGTTGTATTTATTTGTGTTCTAAAATTGATTTTATCTTATTGATTTCTTTCATTTCGGCTAGCAATTCCTCGTGGGCATCTGCCGCCAGTTTGTCCTTGAATGCGTTCAAGTTTGAGATGTATTCCGTCAATGTTTCCAAAACGTTGCGTTTGTTTTGGGCAAAAATGGGCATCCACATTTCGGGTGAACTCTTGGCCAAGCGCACTGTGGAAGCAAATCCACTGCCAGCCATATCAAAGATGTTTTGTTCGTTGGTCTCTTTTTCCAACACGGTTTTGCCAAGCATAAATGAGGTGATGTGAGACCAGTGTGACACGTAGGCGATATGCTTGTCGTGTTCCACAGGGTCCATCTCACGAATGTTCATTTCCAACTGACTAAATAGTTTTTTTGCCTTATCCAATAGGTCAATACGGGTGTTCTCGGTCTCGCACAACATAATCGTTTTGCCTTTGTAAAGCTCCGATACAGCGGCATCTGGACCTGAATACTCTGTTCCTGCAATGGGGTGTGCTGCCAAAAATTGGGTGCGCTTATGGTGATTGTGTACCGTTTCACAAATGGCCGCTTTGGTAGAGCCAAAATCCACAACAAGTGTCTGTTCGCCAATGGTATCTAAAATATGAGGCAACAGTGCAACAATCGCTTCAACAGGGATGGATACAAAGACCATATCTGCATCCTGTAAATGGTCTAAGCTGCCTTTTTTATGGATCAATCCCAAATCCATTGCACGACTTAGCGTAGCCTCTTTCCGACTAATTCCTTGCATGACTGCACCGGGATATAGGCGCTGTAAGTCTAACGACAGCGAGCCGTTCATCAATCCAATCCCTACAAAACTTACGTTCATGATGCAATGCGTTTTAAGGCTTCTCGAATACGGGCTTCGGATACACAAAGTGAAAAACGGACATAACCCTCACCTGCAGTTCCAAAAATAGTTCCGGGGGCAATAAAAATATGATGCTTCTCAAGCAAAGCGTCTATATAGGCCTCACTACGCAATGCGTCTTCGGAAAGTTTCGCCCAGACAAACATGCCTGCCGTATCGCGTTCAAAAGTGGTGCCGAGGGCGGTAGCAAGTTTCCAAATAAGTTCCCGTCTACTGCGGTAGGTGGCGTTGAGTTCCGAAAACCAATCTGTTCCTTGTGACAAGGCAGCTATGGCGCCTTGCTGAAGTCCAAAGAACATACCCGAATCCATATTGCTTTTTACCTTTAAAATATCCTTAATATGGGCTGCACTTCCACATACCATACCCACACGCCAACCTGCCATATTGTACGCTTTGCTCAAAGATTGCAACTCTAAGGCTACGTCCTTGGCACCAGGCACTTGAAGCAAGCTGATGGGTGCATCGTTTAGAATGTTAGCATAAGGATTATCATTAATAATGAGTAAATCGTGCGTTTTAGCAAAAGCCACCAGTTCAGATAAAAATGCCGCATCGGCTTTTGCGCCTGTGGGCATGTGCGGATAATTCACCCACATCAGCTTTACGCCAGATAACTCTTGGGTTGCGAGTTCCTCCAAATTTGGCAGCCAATCTGTTTCTGCACTAAGGGTGTACGGTACGGCTCGAGCACCCACCAACTCGGCAACCGAAGCATAGGTCGGGTAACCGGGATTTGGTATCAGAACTCCATCGCCTTCGTTGAGAAATGCCATGGAAATATGCATGATACCTTCCTTGGAACCCATAAGCGGCAGCACCTCATTATCAGGGTTTAATGCTACGCCAAAAGCATCTTGGTAGTA
The DNA here is from genome assembly GCA_040261965.1 of Flavobacteriaceae bacterium. Lineage (GTDB taxonomy): Bacteria > Bacteroidota > Bacteroidia > Flavobacteriales > Flavobacteriaceae > UBA7446. The sequence continues at coordinate 2,362 of JBDQNA010000011.1, read as the reverse complement.
GGTTGCTATGGTTTGGCGCAAGGCAGGAGTGCCTTGGTAACTTTGGTATTTGTGTGCCGTGGGCTGCGATAAGCTATCTGCTAGGGCGGCCAGGGCCGCTGGAGGGGGTGGTAGATCTGGGCTGCCGATCCCCATATTGATGATATCGTGTCCTTTGGAAATACGTCCACGTACCTCACGAAGTTTGCGTGAAAAGTAGTATTCTTGGACGTTATTTAATCTATTAGCAGGTCTCATGAAATACGTTGGTTTTTATAGGTTCCTAATACTTTTAGGGATTCCGTCATGATTTCCAGCAGTTGAATGGTCTTGGAATAAAAGGCCACTTCATCAAAAGTTACATCCACAAAAAAGGAGTATTTCCAAGGGGTTTCTACCACGGGCATGGACTGAATCTTAGTCAGGTTGAGTTTGCAGTCGCTAAGTACGTTGAGCACTGCTGCCAAGCTTCCCCGTTTGTGGTCTAACACAAATTTCAGAGATGCCTTGTTGCTATCTTCTGAGCTATTGGATGTGGTTTTGACCACAACAAAACGCGTGGCATTGTTGGCAATACTATGAATATTAGGTGCAACAATTTCAAGTCCGTAAAGTGCAGCAGCTGTTTTGGAAGCAATGGCGCCCAAACCACGAATTTGTTTGTTAGCAATACGATGTGCTACTTCAGCGGTATCAGCGTCTTCAATGAGTTTAATATGTGGTTGGCTGGCAAAGAAGTCTTTGCACTGCAATAGCGCCATGGGGTGAGAAGCTACTTCTGTGATATCAGCAACATCCGTTCCGGGAAGTGCCATAAGTTGATGCTCGATACGGATATAGGCTTCATCTACAATATGAAGGTTGTGCTTGTCTATGAGCGCGTAGTTAGGAATGATAGAACCTGCAATGGAATTTTCTAAGGCCATAACGCCATGACTTACGGTTCCTGAAATAACCGCTGCAACAAGGGTATCGAACGACAGGCACTCGTCCAGTGCCGTACTGGCACCAAAGAGCTGTGCCGCTACCTCGTGGTGGTACGACCCTCTAATTCCTTGTATGGCAATTTTTGTTTCCATTTTTTTTAATCCTTATGCCTTGCGAGCACATAAAAAAACCCCGAACGTTAGCTCAGGGTTTTAAATTCGTTTGTAAAAACTATTATACACCCAGCTACCTCCCGTTATAGAAGTAGTAGAAAGATGAATAATATGTGTTTGTTTTCATTACTAAGGCAAAAGTACACGCAAAATTGAAATAAACAAATTTTTTTGTAATTTTAAATTCATGTAAAACCCTCAATCATGAACACAGAAAACGAAAAAAATAAAATTGGAAACCGCATCGGGGGTCTAGTCTTTGTAGGCTGCCTGATGCTGGGCGTAGGCATTGGCTTTATCAAACACGTGGTCCATATTGGCGCGGTTATCGGTTTAGGCGTTGGTTTTATCGCTATGGCAGCCGTATGGGCCTATTATGGCAGGAAATAGTATTCCACTTATCTTTGTAAAAAAAATGCACCTTTCAGCTTTTAAACATAGCCTTGCTCAAGTAGAAACACTTGAGTTTCAACTCCCCGATGGGGCGTTTGTTCCTGCACATTTTCATCTTACCGAGCTAGGACATGTGACCCGAAACTATATCGATTGTGGCGGTACACTACGACAAGAAAACAAACTCAATCTACAGCTATGGGTGGCTTCGGATACCGACCATCGTTTAATGCCCGATAGCCTTTTGAATATATTGCAACTTGCCGAAAAGCAGCTAACCCCTGTCGATCTGGAAATAGAGGTAGAATACCAACAAAGCGCCATTGGGCGCTATCGATTAGCTTTTGACGGAGCGGTCTTTCAACTTATCAATACACAAACGGCCTGCCTTGCTCCCGATCAATGTGGCATCCCAGAAGAAAAGCCACGAGTACGCCTTACGGCTAGTGGTGTGAGTTGTGATCCCAAATCAGGTTGTTGTTAAAAAATCGCAGTGGCAACTTTATGAATATTATCAGATTTGCCCATTGAATAATAGTGTAAAAAGGGTACTCCAGCAGCAATCAGTTCCTTACTTTGGGCAATACACCAATCAATACCTACTTGGCGGATCGTCTCTTTAGACTTGGCCTTTAGGACTTCTTTAATCAATGCTTCAGGAAGGTCAACATGAAAACGGTGGGGAATCAAATTGAGCTGCTTTTGCGTTGCCAGTGGCTTTAGTCCAGGGATAATGGGCACCTCAATGCCCGCCTTACGGCAACTGTCTACAAAAGCGAAAAACTTACTGTTATCAAAAAACATTTGAGTGACCACATAGTCGGCACCAGCTTCAATTTTTTTCTTCAAAAAATGAATGTCGCTTTCCATATTGGGGGCTTCCATATGCT
>JBDQNA010000112.1:0-3815 GCA_040261965.1 Flavobacteriaceae bacterium | reverse complement strand
GCACAAGCCAATAAAAATTCGGTTTCTGTTTCAGATTGGTCGGCTTGTACGGCAACACATCCATCAATTCCATTTTCATCTAATATGGGCTTTAGATCTTTTGGAAGAAAATCCTTGCGAATAACCTCCATAGAATCCTCAATCCATGCATCTCTGTCTGGATCATATTTCCAAAAATGTTGATGGCTATCTATGATCATTTATATGCGATACAAGTCTGTTTTGATACGCCTAATCCTTCGATACCCAATTCCACGACATCGCCCGCTTTTAAGTAACGCGGTGGGGTAAGCCCTAGCCCAACACCAAAAGGCGTGCCTGTGGAAATAATATCTCCAGGGAGCAAGGTCATGAATTGGCTTATGTAGCTAACCACATGCTGAATGTTAAAAATAAAGTCAGACGTGTTGCTGTTTTGCATTTCCGCTCCATTGAGAGTTAACCAAAGATTAAGGTTGTTCGGGTCACCAATTTCATCAGGCGTGGCAATAAAAGGGCCAATGGGTGCGAAAGTGTCGCAGCTTTTTCCCTTGACCCACTGCCCAGAGCGCTCCAATTGATATGCGCGTTCGCTTACATCGTTGTGCAGTACATATCCAGCCACGTGCCTTAAGGCGTCTTTTTCAGAAATATAGGATGCTTTCTGACCAATCACTATAGCTAATTCTACCTCCCAATCTGTCTTTTCACTCCCTTTTGGAATAACAATAGAATCATTAGGCCCAACAATAGCCGAACTTGCCTTAAAAAACAACACGGGCTCTTCTGGAATATCCATACCGCTTTCGGCAGCATGCTTAGCATAGTTAAGCCCAACACATACAATTTTTGAGGGACGAGCTAAAGGAGGTCCAAGGCGAACATTGTCTGCTACCACGGGGCAACTATTTTTGTTGGCTCCAAGCCATGCTTGGAGTTTGTCAATACCATTGGATCCAAAAAAGGCTTCATCATAGTCTTGCCCAAATGCAGAAACGTCAATTTTGGTACCATCTGCTAATAATACACCTGGTTTTTCATGGTTAATTGCTCCGAATCGAATAAGTTTCATAAAGTTTTTATTTTGAGTTTAATGTAATGTATCCCCCATCAATGCCGTAGTTTGATCCCGTAATAAAGCTAGCTTCATCAGCACATAAAAACAATGCTAAATCAGCTACTTCTTGGGGTTTTCCCATACGACCTATGGGCTGGGTTTCTGAAAGTTTTTTAAATATCTCCGCCTCGTTCCCAGGGTAATTTTTCTCAATAAAACCATCGACAAAGGGGGTGTGTACACGAGCTGGAGAAATACAATTACATCGTATGTTGTGAGCTATATAATCTTTGGCTATGGAATAGGTCATGGTCAGCACTGCGCCTTTAGTCATGGAGTAGGCAAATCTGTCGGAAATACCCACAGTTGACGCAATGGATGCCATATTTAGAATAACACCGCCACCATTATCCTTCATGATTGGGATGCATACCTTTGCACAATTGTAAACGCCCTTAATATTAACTTCGTAAAGCTTGTCTAGATCTTTTTCTGTGCAATCCTCAATGTTCCCAACATGAGCGATACCGGCGTTATTGATAAGAATATCAATGGCAGATGAAATGGCTATTTGATTGACTGTGTCCTTTACCGCATTATGATCAGCGACATCGCATTGATAAGCTTTTGCTTTAAAGCCAGCATTTTTGATTTCTGCAACTGTGTTTGTTGCGGCATCCATATTGAAATCTAAAATATGTACCTCTGCGCCTTGTGCAGCAAATGTTGTGGCAATAGCGCTGCCAATACCACTACCCCCACCTGTGAGAGCTACTACTTTGTTTTGTAAAGAAAATTTTGCTTTCATTTTAATAAATTAGAGTGATAATCCTCTTTTCCACGGAATAAAATCATTTTGACCCAACCGCCGGGCATTCACTTCGTGCACGCCGCTTGCGACCTTAATTATATGTGACAACAATGCTTCTCCACAACTTTTGATGCTTTGCTTGCCCTCAATAATATCACCCGTATTAAAGTCAATAATATCTTTCATCTTGTTGTAAACAGCAGTATTCGTTGCCACTTTTATGACCGGTACTGCGGGGTTGCCTGTAGGGGTACCCAATCCTGTTGTAAATAAGATAATATTTGCACCTGAGCCAGCAAGACCTGTTGTGGATTCAACATCGTTTCCGGGCGTACACAAAAGGTTTAAACCCGGCTTTTCGAGTTGTTCCGTGTAATCCAACACATCAACTATCGGCGAGCTGCCCCCTTTTTTGGCAGCACCTGCAGATTTGATAGCGTCTGTTATAAGCCCATCTTTAATATTTCCGGGAGAGGGATTAGCATAAAATCCAGCTCCTAATGCAGTTGCTTTGGTATTGTATGCTTTCATAATTTGGGCAAATTTTTGTGCTTTATCTACATCTACACAACGATTTATTAGTTCTTGTTCAACCCCATTAAGTTCGGGAAATTCAGAAAGGATAGCAGCACCACCAAGACCAACAACCAAATCTGAAACATAGCCCAATGTTGGGTTGGCAGAAATCCCTGAAAATCCATCCGAACCACCACATTCGAGACCTATGGTGAGCTTGCTTAGGGGGGCTGGAGTGCGCTTTGTCTTGTTGGCCTCTATAAGCCCTACAAATGTTTTTTTGATGGCTTGAGCGATGTATTCGGGCTCAGAACTACTTTGTTGTTGTTCTAAAAAATAAACAGGTTTCGTTGATTCTGGAGCGATACGATTTAATGCTCGTTTAAGTATGTCCATTTGCGCATGTTGACAACCCAAACTCAAAATAGTTGCACCCGCTACATTGGGGTTGTTGATGTATCCTGCGAATAAATTACAAAGGGTAACGGCATCAGAAGTTGAACCGCCACAACCGCCATCATGGGTTAAAAAACGGATGCCATCAACATTAGGAAAAAGTTGGTTATTTTGTTTGTTCTCCGCATTGGAAGTTAGGTCAACATTCATTAACGCTTGCGCAGTGGCACCCGATTTATATTGATCAACCAACACAGACATATCAAAACCCAGCTTGCTGGTATTTTCATAACCCAACCCTTTTAGTAAGGAATTCTGAAGAGTCTCTATATTTCTGTTCTGGCAAAAAACCCGCGGAATAACAAGCCAATTGTTGTCAGTGCCAACACGACCATCTTCACGTTGGTAGCCAAGAAAAGTCTGTTTTGAAAGCGCAGCCGATATAGGAGCAACCCAGTGTTTTGCATTACTTTTTTTTGGAATCGTGTACGCTTCCGTTTCATGCACAATGTTTTGTGTTGTTATCAACTCCCCTTTAGCTATTGTTGTTTTTGCCTTACCTACAACGACTCCGTACATAAAAATTTCATCGCCAACAACAAAATTGCGCGTGGCAAACTTGTGCTTGGCAGCTATATCTGAAGTCAATGTGATATGATCAGCATCAAGCTCAACGTTGTCTCCTTTTGACAGCTTTGTCAAAGCGACGACCACATTGTCTTTTGGATGGATTTTGAGCGTATTTAGCTTTGATTGCATAGTTGATATTACTACTAAACAAGTTTAATTAAAATTTTTAATGCAGACCACCACTAAAAAAACAAAAAATGATACTATTTTAGCATCTAAATAGCATAAAGATAGAAAAAAGCAAATAAATCATTTGAACTTAGCTGCAAATTCTTTGGGTGAACAATGTTTTAGGGCTTTAAATTGTCTATTAAAGTTTGACAAATTGTTAAAGCCTACTTCATAACAAATAGAAGCAATTGGCGCATTTTTTTCAAGTAGTAATTTACATGCGTATCCAATACGGATTTCAGATAAAAATTTTGT
>JBDQNA010000133.1:0-3237 GCA_040261965.1 Flavobacteriaceae bacterium | reverse complement strand
GTGGAGAATATGCCCCCATAAATTTCTTTCAATTATTTCTGCTAAAAAAGCAATTACATCATTTTGGTGCACCAAATTTGTTTGCGCATATGGCGCAGGAATGTTTTGCTTTCCAGCAAGTTGTTTTACAGGATGCCTTCCCTTACCCACTAACCCTCCTAAACGCACTAAGGTTGCCTTGTTTTTTAGAGATAAGACAGATGATTCTGCTTGCATCAATTGTTCGCCAACAAGAGTATCAGGGTTAGGCTTAGAATTTTCATCAACACTACCTTGTGCATCACCAAACACCCCTATGCTGCTTAAATGGAGCACCTTGCAGTTTGGATGGTTTGTAACAATAGTTAACAATTGTTGGATACGCATTGCGTAGTTCGCTTCTGAATTTTTTCTAAGTCCTGGTGGGATTGCAGTAATAAGTATATCTGTACCAGAAATAAATGAGTTGATGTCACCAAAAATTTCATTGTTCTCTAAGGTAATCTTATATGGGTCAACCCCTAAGGCTTTTAACTTGTTACCGTTTTCTTGACTTGTGGCACTACCCCTCACCACATATCCTTTCGACAGAAGCGTTTGCGCAAGTGCTTGACCTAGCCAACCACACCCCAATATAGAGACTACCTTTATCACAATTGTAAAAGTATCTTTTTTATTGAAACAGTTGTGTTTAAAATTTTTTTAGTATCTTTTGTTCACAAAACCTTAAACATGCCTATAAAAAGTTTTCAAGCTGCACGTCAAAAACTCACACCAAAACGAGGTAAATCGCTATTGGTACAAGATTATATGACACGCAATTTGATTACGTTTTCACCACAGCAATCCATTTTAGAGGTTATGCGAATTTTAATCCGCAACAAAATTTCTGGTGGACCAGTTGTTGATGAGATGTCTAGGCTTGTCGGTATTATTTCCGAAGCCGATTGCATCAAGTATCTGTCTGAAGGGAAGTATTTCAATCAACCTTTTTTTGATCGTAAAGTTGAAGAAAGCATGACTGCAGAAGTAGACACCATAGAATCTGATAGAACTATTTTTGATGCTGCGACGCTATTTTATAAAACCAATAGGCGCCGACTCCCAGTATTGGAACGTGGTAGATTAATCGGTCAAATAAGCCGGCAAGATGTAGTGAAAGCTGCTTTATTGTTACGTAGCCAGCGTTGGCGCTAATTATTTAACCCATTAAACCCCCATATCATGAGTACTATTCAAAACACAGTTCAGCTCATTGGTCATCTTGGCGATGCCCCCGAAGAAGTAAAATTAGAATCTAAAAAAAAGTTAACTAAGTTTTCCCTTGCTACTAATCTTCGTTATAAAAACAAAGATGGAGACAGTATTGTAAACACACAATGGCATCGTGTTGTAGCCTGGGATAAGCTAGCAGAAGTTTGTTCTAAGCATCTGAAAAAAGGAAGCCATGTTGCGTGTCGAGGACGCTTGGTCTATCAAGATTTTGAAACCAAATCGGGTGAAAAACGGCATACTGCTGAAATTCACCTAGATGAATTACATATGCTTTAATTATTCATAAAGTTGTGCAGCGATGCGATAGGTGTTTGCGTGTGCTTCTACAATTAGATTCACATCGGGTGCGTAACCCCCGCCCATACTGCATTGTATCGGAATAGTTCGTTCAAAGCAAGTTCGCAGAACAAGTTCGTCTCGTTTTTTTGCACCTTCAAGTGTTAGGGCTAAACGTCCGAGTTTATCCTCTTTCAACACATCTACACCTGAAAGATAAAAAACAAAGTCAGGTTTGAAGGTGTCAAATAAAGGAATCATTTCCTTTTCTAATAACCTAAGATAGTCAGCGTCATTAGTGTTGTCCTCTAAAGCAATATCCAAGTCACTTTCCTCTTTTTTAAAAGGATAATTGGATTTGCCGTGTACAGAAAAGGTAAATACATTTGGATTGCATTGAAATAAGGCAGCAGTCCCATTCCCTTGATGAACATCTAAATCTATTACCAAAACACGATTTACTTGTTTTGTGTGCAACAGGTAGTTTGCTGCAATAGCTTGATCGTTTAGTAAGCAAAAAGCCTCTCCACGATCATAGAAAGCGTGGTGTGTGCCTCCAGCTATGTTAAACGCAACACCATTTTTAAGTGCATATTCACAGCCTTCTAACGTGCCTTGAGCAATAACGCACTCGCGTTCCACCAAAGTTTTAGACAAAGGAAACCCCGTTTGTCTAATCTCTTTCTGGGTCAATTGTAAATTGTTGAGCCGCGTAAAGTAAGAAACGCAATGAGTTCTTAAAATATGGGTATCACTAATTTGAAGGGGTTCAAAAAATTGACCCTTATGACATGTTCCTTCATAAATCAATTGTTGAGGGAGCAATTCATATTTTGCCATAGGAAAACGATGCCCCTCTGGTAAAGGATGTGCATAAATAGGATGATAGGCAATGCGAATCATTGCCGCAAATATAGTTTACACGGTATTAAATTTCCTTAGAATAAAACTGGTAATAGTCAAAACAAGACCCAGAACAAACAACAAACATACAACACCCTCTTCCGAGGATAAATAGCGTAAATGGCGCACAAATTCTGAGGTCTCAACTTCAAGTAAAACAAGTATTGGAAAAGAAACAAAAATTATGCTAAAATGGAAAAGAGATTATGGTTTATAGATTTCACTTAAGCCTTGAGCTTTTTTAATTGCGCAGCAATGGCATCGTCTTCAATTTTTTCAAACAAAAGGGCTGTTTTGCCTAAGACGTGTCCACCTGAAATCAAAGCTTTATTGCCAACATCATTCCAACCCACAAGATTGCCTAGATTTAGCATGTTGCGTAGTGTGTTTGCAGTTTTAGGCATAAAAGGTTCGCACAGTATTGCCAATCCGGCAACTACTTGAATTGCAGTATGCATTATGGTTGCCACTCGCTCAGGGGCTGTTTTTATTAGCTTCCACGGCTCTTCCTCTGCCAAATACTTGTTCCCAATACGTGCAAGTTGCATCATTTCTTGACTTGCAGCTCTAAATTTATACTGTTCTAGCAAAGTCGAAATAATATTTGGTGATTCTTTTAGGGCCTCAAGTGTAGCGTTGTCTTCGACAGTCAGAGCACTAGGGTTGGGCACAACACCTTCGTAATATTTTTTCATCAGTACCATCACACGATTAACAAAATTTCCAAAAATGGCAACCAACTCACTATTGTTACGCGTTTGAAAATCATGCCATGTAAAGTCGTTATCTTTGGTTTCGGGAGCG
>JBDQNA010000149.1:0-2867 GCA_040261965.1 Flavobacteriaceae bacterium | reverse complement strand
TCTGGAAAGACTTCATCACTACCTTGTTTAAAGGAAGGCGGCTGAATCAAATTACCCAACGAATCTTTTATGCTGCCCGCAGAAACTTCATTGGTCGTATAATCCAATACGATAACTCCAGATTTTAACTCAATATCTTGGTAGTACAATTCTGCTCCGTCGTACATGTATAGCTTGTTTTCCTTGCGGTTAACAATCATATAACCATCGGCATGTCTTTTGATTTTATCAAGTAATCCAGTTTTCTTTTCAACAACGCTATCTTGAAGCGTGCTGTCAACAACTGCCTCGTTAATGACTGGCTTTTGTGCAAACCCAAGGGCGCAGAATAAAAACATAAGACAACAAAAATGCTGTTTATATGAGGTGCCAGAATAATGTATTACTTTTGACAAAGAGATCAACTTGAATGCCTCAAAAATACACATATTTTATCCAGAATGAGCTTGATTAAAATTGCTTTATTTTTTACTGCTATTGTTTTTAGCTTTCAGATCAAAATGTATGCCCAAAATGATAAGCCTTTTACCGTTGTCATTGATGCAGGTCATGGGGGTAAAGATCCAGGAAATAGAGGTAATAAGTATTATGAAAAGAAAATAGTACTTAATATCGCGCTAAAGACTGGTGCCATACTCGAAAAAGAAAAAGGAGTCAAGGTTGTTTACACAAGAAAAACAGATAAATACGTTACACTAAACGGTAGGGCTAGTGTTGCCAACAAGGCCAAAGCCGATTTATTCGTTTCCATTCACTGTGATGCCCATAATTCTAATGCCTATGGCGCAGGTACTTTTGTTTTAGGACTACACCGTAATCAAGATAACTTTCGCATTTCTCAAAAAGAAAATGCAGTAATATTTCTGGAAGATAATTACGAACAAGAGTATGACGGTTTTGATCCCAACAACCCCGAGTCTGTTATTAGTTTGGTATTGATGCAAGAAGATTATCTCAACCAAAGTATCGAAGCGGCAAATTATATTCAGCAGAGCTTTGTTAAAAATTTAAAACGGAAAAATAGGACCGTAAAGCAGGCTGGTTTTTTGGTACTTCGCAATACTTATATGCCAAGTGTGTTGGTTGAAACAGGTTTTTTAACTAATTCAAAAGAGGGTGCCTATCTAAATTCAAAACGGGGTCAAACCGAAATAAGTAGGGCTATAGCCAAAGCCATCATGGAATACAAATCTTCCTTAGACGGCACCTTGTTCACTGGCCTTGTTATGGACACAGCACCTGATGAAATCACCAGCACCACAACAGCAAACAGCAGCTTAGCGGCTACGACCTTTCGAATTCAGATTGCTGCAAGTACTAAAAAAATGGCGCTAAAGCCGTATAACTTTAAGGGATTAACTGATGTATCACGCATCAAAACAGGCAGTCTATACAGGTATTATTATGGCTCATTTTCTTCGTATAAATCAGCTAGAAAAGCAATATCAACACTCGTAAAGAAGGGTTATAAGGGGGCGTATATTAAAGCATTTGAAGGCAACAGCGAAGTGTCAATAACTCATGAAATGAAATCTAAATAAGCCTGTTAAGCTGCACAAATATTGTGTATTTTTGAAAAAACATTTTGATTTTGAAATTTTCTAACGAAATAAAAACAGCCTTGCTCTTTATCTTTGGGATAAGCTTGTTTTTTATTGGCTTTAGCTATCTTAAATCAAACGATGTTTTTGTATCTGATCGACAGTTCTTTGGTGTTTATGACAATACAGGGGGATTGCTAAACGGAACTCCTGTCACGATAAATGGATATGAAGTAGGTTCTGTTGAAAATAGCAAGCTGATCTATCCAGATGCTAAAATCTTAGTTACTTTTAGAGTAGAAAACGATTTCCCTTTTTCCGAAAACAGTATAGCGCAGATCTATGAGTCTGGCTTAATAGGCGGTAAGGCACTAGCCATAATACCCGCTTTTGACGGTGCTGCTGTTGCGGAACACGGCGATACGCTTCAGACTGCTGTAGCTCCGGGACTTACAGATTTGGTGAACGAGAAATTATCGCCATTGCAAGAAAAAATTGAGAGCATGATAGTGCATGCCGATTCTGTTTTGATTTCATTCAAAAACGTAATGGATGCCGAACGTCAAGAAGCATTACGCCAATCCATAGATCAGTTTGGTGAAACTACGGCCGCACTCTCCACGTTGACCATTACGCTTAGCAGTTCTATTAACGATACGGACGGAGCGCTTAACAATACCTTTGATGCGCTAGCACGTGCTTCTGAAAACGCTGCCGCCATAACCGATTCCTTACAACAAGCACCACTTGCGGCTACCATCCGCATGCTCGAGGACTCTGCGATTAACTTATCCGATATTACCAATAAGGTAAGTGCAGGAGAAGGAACTTTGGGCAAACTCGTTCAAAGCGATTCGCTAGTAAATGCATTAAACGCGACGAACCTACAAGTACAATTGCTCATGCAAGACATACGACTGAACCCAAAAAGATACGTTCATTTTTCCCTTTTTGGCAAAAAGAACAAGACGTACGAAAAACCTGAAAAATCAGAGTAGAACATGGGCGCTTATGTGTCAAATATTTTCTTTGGAGTACTTTTCTTTTCCCTAGTGGGATTGTTTACACGCAACATCCGTCGCATCATTCGTAATATAAAATTAGGTACTGCTGCCAACAGGTCTGACCAGCACAAAAAACGGTGGTTGCACATGGCACGCATTGCCCTTGGTCAATCCAAAATGGTTCGCAAACCGCTTTCTGGATTGCTTCACGTTATTGTCTATGTAGGTTTTGTGGTAATCAACCTTGAGTTGTTAGAAATTATCATTGATGGCTTTTTGGGCACACGTCGTATTTTTGCGCCCTTTTTAGGAGGTTTTTACG
>JBDQNA010000160.1:0-2592 GCA_040261965.1 Flavobacteriaceae bacterium | reverse complement strand
TTGTTTCCCAACTTTTCGCTTTTTGTATATGGAGGGGTAAATTATGCACCATATCGCGGAGTGTTAGAAGAACTCATGGGGAAAAAAGTAGATAGCGTTGAACTATATCCCGCATCAGAGGGGTTTATTGCTTTTCAAGACCAGCTAGACGAACCCGGAATGCTGCTTCAACTGGATTCAGGAATATTTTATGAATTTGTAGAAGCAGATAACGTTTTTGATAACAACCCCCCTCGAATCTCTTTAGAAGAGGTAAAATTAGGAGTGAACTATGCCATACTATTGAACACCTCGGCTGGCCTATGGGGGTATAACATTGGCGACACGGTGGAGTTCGTCAGCCTAAACCCATACAGGATTATTGTTTCGGGGAGGATAAAACATTTTATCTCTGCTTTTGGCGAACACGTTATAGGAAAGGAAGTGGAGCGCGCCTTGCAAGATACGCTCATAGAACAACCTGCCCGCGTTACGGAGTTTACAGTAGCACCTCAAGTAACGCCCCAAGAAGGGCTTCCACACCATGAATGGTGGATTGCTTTTGATAAACCACCAAAAGATTTAGCTACCTTTGCTCTAGCATTAGATAGGGCTATGCGAAAGCAAAACACCTATTATGATGATTTGATAGCAGGAGGAGTATTGTGCCCATTGATTGTAAGGACGCTTCCTTCGGATGGATTTGAGCAGTACATGAAAAGCATTGGCAAACTGGGAGGTCAAAACAAGACACCGAGACTAACCAACGACAGAATTATTGCGGAAGCATTAAATAAACTATTCAAGACAAAATAAAACCATAAAACCATCGTTTTGCTTTTTAAAGCAATCGTATAAAAACTACATTATGAGCACATCTACACCAAAAAAGACCAATGACAATGAAGAAATAGATCTTGGGGTTTTGTTTAACGCCATAGGTAGAGGAATTTCTCAACTCTTTGCTTTTATAGGGAGCCTTATTATGGGCGTGCTAAACATCTTGTTTGTATTGGCTGTTTTTGTTCGACAACGCATTGTTTACTTTTTTTCAGCAGCACTACTTGGGCTTTTGGTAGGGACAATATTGGAATCATCCTCTTCTCCACAATTCATTGCTTCAGCTAGTGTGGAACCTCACTTTGACAGCGCAAGACAATTGTATAGCAACGTTGCGTATCTTGACGACCTTGCAGCGCAACGAGACACCATTCAATTGGGTGCTTTTTTTGACATTTCTGCAACTGAGGCAGCGAGCATTTCAACCATTGAAATCACCCCATTTGTTACAGAAACTAGATTACTTCGAGAATATAACAATTATGTTATAGGCCTTGACTCATTAGTTGCAACAGAAATTACCTATCGCGATTATGTCAAACAAGCGGATGATTTTGACCGAAAAATACATACCCTTAAAGTAACATCCAGAAAGCCAGACATTTTTGGATCTTTGTTAGGCCCATTGGTAGCATCCATTTCAGAGAAAGAATATTTTAGGGACAAGCAAATCACAGCACTCGAAAATTTAGAGCTTAGAGATTCAATCACTCAAGCTTCTATTGTGCAGACGGATTCTTTATTGTCTTTGTTTGAAGATGTAAGAATTGTTGAGGCAAACAAGGAGTTTTCAAACGGAACAAACCTCTACATGTCTGAGAGGGCTGAAGACAACACAGAAATATCGCTACTAAACAGGAAGATAACATTGTCCCAACAGCTTGAACAAATTCGTACAGATAAGCTAAAAGCAAAAAAGGTTATTGACGTTATTTCGGAATTTCCAAAAGTGGGATATTTGGAAACAGGCTTCTTTAAAAACAAAAAAACGCAAGGCGTTATAGGAGGGCTTTTATTGCTCTCGTTATTTTATTTGATGCTTCACATCGAGGGCTTTATTGCTTCAAGAGTTAAAAAATGACCAAAGTCCTTATTACAGGTGGTGCTGGATTTATTGGCTCGCATGTTGTCAAACTGTTTGTTGCGGACAAGAGTTACCATGTTTTTAATCTTGACAAGCTTACCTATGCAGGAAACCCTATCAACCTTACATCATTAGCTGGAGAAGAAAACTACTCCTTTATCCATGGAGACATTACCGATGACGCTTTTATAAAAAAGCTATTTGCAACCCATCAGTTTGATTATGTGATTCATTTGGCAGCAGAATCCCATGTAGATCGCTCCATTGAAGACCCTTTTGTTTTTGCCCGCACCAACATCATGGGCACGCTAAACCTTTTACAGGGCTTTAAAGAAAAGCCCGGACGGCTTTTCTATCACATCAGTACGGACGAGGTCTATGGTTCGTTAGGCGAAACAGGTCTTTTTACGGAAACCTCGCCCTACCAACCCAACTCGCCCTATTCGGCGTCTAAAGCAAGCTCCGATCATTTTGTTCGGGCCTATTCCGAAACCTACAAGCTGCCTGTGGTCATTTCGAATTGCTCAAACAATTATGGGCCAAACCAGTTCCCAGAAAAGTTTATTCCGGTGTGTATAGATGCCATAAAAAACCAAGCACCAATCCCCATTTATGGCGATGGGAATTATACTAGGGATTGGCTGTATGTGGAAGACCACGCCCACGCCATAAAGACTATTTTAGAACAA
>JBDQNA010000003.1:0-21996 GCA_040261965.1 Flavobacteriaceae bacterium | reverse complement strand
TGAACACGCAACCCTTGATCCGGAACTCTTCGACTATATAATTGTAGCCCATAATTTTGGTGATATTCAACACGGCTGTATTCAGGCTGACATGTTACCCTCCTTGGCCACAAGGGTAAAACACAACCTTCAGATAAAGAATCCAAATTGTGTTGCTTATGACCTGATTTTTGGTTGTCCTGGATGGGTAGAAGGTGTTATTCAAGCAACAGCTTTTATCAAATCGGGGATGGCGAAACGCTGCATGGTTATTGGTGCCGACACCTTGTCGCGAATTGCTGATCAAAACGACAGAGACGCCATGATTTTTGCCGACGGGGCTGGAGCCACTATCATTGAAGAAACAGAAGAAGCCGGTGGTCTTTTAAGCCACTGTTCGCAAACCTATAGCACAGAAGAGGCTTTTTACTTGTTTTCTGGAAAGTCTAACGACCCAACAGCCAAGCCTGAAGACAAGTATATTAAAATGCTTGGAAGGAAAGTTTACGAATTTGCCATAAGCCACGTTCCGCAAGCCATGAAGGACTGCTTTGACAAAAGCGGAGAAGACCTAGGATCTTTAAAGAAAATATTTCTACATCAAGCCAATGAAAAAATGGATGAAGCCATCGTTAAAAGGTTTTACCGTCTTTTTCGTGAACCCATACCAGCAGACATACTGCCCATAAGTATTCATAAATTAGGTAATAGTTCGGTTGCAACTGTCCCTACACTGTTGGATTTGGTAAAGCGAAATGCCCTTGATGGCCATCAAATAAACAAAGGGGATGTTGCGCTTTTTGCAAGCGTAGGTGCTGGAATGAACATCAATGCTTTTACCTATTCGTTTTAGCGGCTTTTCAAGGCTTCACCTACCGGGTTACCAGTAGCACCTGTGGGGTTACTTACTTCTAACAACGCACATATTGTAGGTGCGATATCTGAAATTTTTGTTCTTTTAAATGTACGTCCCTTTTGGATACCATTACCATAGAGCAACAGCGGAACATGAGTATCATAGATAAAGGCTGAACCATGCGTAGTACCATAAGTACGTTTGGCCATATATCCTGGCAATAGCATGTATATAACATCACCCGATCTTTTGGGGTTATATCCATTTTGTAAGCGTTCCACTATTGGATTATCAGCATCCATTTCCATAAGGTCTGTTGTTGTGTAAGCAGCAGCAATCCCATATTGTCGTTGTATAAAATCAGCAGCAAAACGCCTTACCACATCTACATCTAATTTTGCTGAAGAAATGAGAGCACGGTTTAGGTAAACTTCATCGTTTGACACATCGAGGATAATATCGTTTAACCCGAAAGCATCCTGCATGGCTTTTTTAAGGGCTTTAACAAAAGGCTTTTTTCTAAAATATCCTGCAGGTATTTTATTGTCTATCAGATAATTAGGAACGGGAGCAACACCATGGTCCGCCGTGAGAAAAACAGTATAGGCACCCTTGCCCACTTGTGCATCTAAGGCACGAAAAAGCCTTGCGAGTTCGAGGTCTAAGCGAATATAAGTATCCTGCAATTCCTTGGCGTTAGTACCAAAATTATGTCCGATATAATCTGTAGATGAATACGAAACCATAAATACGTCAGCGTGCTCATCTGCGCCTAAGTCCTCCCCTTTTAAAGCTGCCAATGCAAAGTCCGTAACTAGGCTGTTGCCAAAAGGTGTTGCTCGAAGTACATCATAGTTATTATTAGTAGCCGTCAGAGCGGTCAAATCATATGGAAATGTAGGGGTTTCTTTCCCTTTGGGTCGCTTTTCGTAGGGACTGTAGTCCGGCCCTGTTTCCGTATATTGAGAGATGGGATAATAAGTATCCCAAGTGGTCAGATAGTCGTCAATTTTTCTAGAAGTGTTAAAATCTGTTGCCCATGCAGGTAATGCATCCATATAAAAAGTACTGCTTATGAAGTTTCCTTCATCCCCTCCTGAGAACCAATAAGCACCATTGGCAGTGTGACCAATGGCTAGTATTGCGCTTCTATCTTTCAAAGAAACGCTAACAGCTTTGCCATTCATCTGTGTTGCCAACCTATTTTCATCTGCAAATGTGGAAACCAAAAGTGCGGTTGGTGCTTTACCCTTTGCTTGGGCTCCTCCCAAGGATATGTAGATGGAGTCATCTACACAATAGCGTGTTTTTCGGCTTTGTTTATCAAACCAATCATTGCCAATAATTCCATTAATGGCAGGCGGAGTACCTGTAGCTATGCTAGCATGTCCGGGGCCTGTTTTGGTTTGACGGTAGTCAAAGTGGTGATTTTTAGCCACAAAGCCTTCGTTGTAAAAACGCTTGAATCCATGTTCGCCAAAATGCGATTGGAATCGATATAGGTAGTCCATGCGCATTTGATCAACTATAACACCTACTACAAGTTTGGTCTTGCCATTGTCGTGATTTGAGTTACAGCCCAAAAAAAAGAGACCAACGACGATAAAGAAAGATTTGGTATTCATGATTGATGTTTTGACAAATTTCAATTTTTTAATTGAGATCTAGGTTATAGCAACAGAATTTTTTACATTCGTTTATGTGAAAATACTGCATCACATCGGTGAATATTTATTAATGCTCAGGTTAGTTTTTGTCAAGCCTACCAAGAGAAAAGTGATGCAAAAACTTATATTTAAAGATATACAAGATCTTATTATTGGATCTTTGGGTATCGTTGCCTTTCTATCCTTTTTTGTTGGAGGAGTTGTATCCATACAAACGGCACTTAATATTGAAAATCCACTTATTCCAAAAAATTTAGTTGGCTTTGCAACACGACAATCGGTAATACTTGAATTTGCACCAACTTTCATGAGCATTATCCTTGCGGGCAAAGTAGGTTCTTTTATTACATCTAGTATAGGTACGATGCGCGTAACCGAACAAATTGATGCATTAGAAGTAATGGGCATTAACTCCGTAAACTACTTGGTGTTTCCAAAAATAATTTCAATGCTTTTGCTTCCAATAGTGATAAATTTTTCCATGTTCCTTGGCATTCTTGGAGGTTATGCCGCTACCCTTTATGGCGGATTTTCGAGTAGCGCTGATTTTATCGAGGGTATTCAGCTCGACTTTAGGCCTTACCATGTAATATACGCCTTTATAAAAACTTTGGTATTCGCCATGGTTTTGGCTACTATCCCATCCTATCACGGCTATTATATGAAGGGGGGGGCGCTCGAAGTTGGTAAAGCAGCTACAGTAGCCTTTGTGTGGACGTCAGTAGTTATTATTTTACTCAATTATTTCATTACTCAAATGTTATTGGCTTAATGATAAACTTAAACGACATCACGAAGTCATTTGATGGCTTGCAAGTTCTTAAAGGGATTAGCATGACTTTTGAGCCTGGGAAAACTAACCTTATCATTGGACAAAGTGGTTCAGGAAAAACAGTATTGCTTAAATGCCTGTTGGGTTTACATCAAATAGATGGTGGTAAAATGCACTTTAACAATCAAGCTTTTGGCAATATGAACGAAGAAGAAAGACGAACATTACGCAGGGAAATGGGCATGGTTTTTCAAGGAAGTGCGCTGTTTGACTCCATGACCGTTTTGGAAAACGTCATGTTTCCCATGCAAATGTTAACCAAGAAAAGGGAATCGGAAATTAAACGAGCTGCCGAAGAAGTTATTGAGCGCGTAAATCTTGAAAATGCGAACGACAAACTTCCAGCAGAGCTTTCCGGAGGCATGCAAAAACGCGTTGCCATCGCGCGCGCGGTTGTCATGAAGCCAAAATACCTTTTTTGTGATGAGCCCAACTCAGGTCTAGACCCCAAAACGGCTATCGTTATTGACAATCTTATTAGAGAAATTACTCAAGAAAACAACATCACTACAGTCATCAATTCTCACGACATGAATTCTGTTATGGAAATTGGAGATACCATTTTGTTTTTAAAAGATGGGATAAAGGCTTGGGAAGGTAGTAAGGAGCTCATATTTAATACAGATAATGAGGCTGTTAACGACTTTGTGTATTCTTCAAATCTGATGAAGAAAATAAAAAAAGCACAGGTCTAAATCACTCTTTTTCTTTAGTAAATACCGTAAGCTTTACATCTTCAAGCTTTTCATAATTCGCTAACTTCTGTTCCAATACACGCATCGTACTGGAGTCAATTTGAACAAGTCCTAATGGATTTAAAAGCAGTTGACTCTCCGAATTTCTGTTGTGTTGAATTGTTGCAGATGCTACTAGATAATCGCCATAAGGCAATATTGAAACATGAGTTTCCATATAGGCATTTGCTTGTTTTCTAAAAGCGTTTTCGCCCAATGCATTGACAAAAGTAACACCAGCGGGAATCATAACCAACAAAGCAACCAAGCTTACCACACGAACCACAAATCGCCGTCTTTTGGAATCGGCATAATGAATCATGGGAAAGCGTAATAGTTTTACAACTACAAAAGAAGCGAACGCTATAAAAGTAGCATTGATAAAAAAGAGGTACAGCGCACCAAGCGCATAACCCACATTACCAACCGCTATACCATAGCCAATGGTACACAAGGGCGGCATAAGTGCAGTAGCAATGGCTACACCAAAAATAACAGATGCTATGGTTCCCTTTTTGGTACGCGCAATAGCCAAAGCAGCACCCCCGAAAAAGGCGATGAATACATCTCGTATATCTGGTTGGGTACGTGCCAAGAGTTCTGATGATTCTTGCTGTAGCGGAAAAAACAAGAAAAAGGTCGTGGCTGTAACGGCACTAAGCAATACCATAACGACAAAATTTTGTGTGGCCGATTTGATCATATCCAAATCATTGATAGCCAATCCAACGCCCAAACCTAGTACGGGCCCCATAAGTGGCGCTATTAGCATGGCGCCTATAACAACTGCGGTAGCGTCTGTATTCAACCCTATACAAGCAATAAAAATTGAGCATATCAATACCCAAGCAGTGGCACCCCTAAAAGGAATGTCTTGGCGTACGGCCTCTAATGTTGCGGCATAGTCTGTTCCCTTACTTATGTCAAAAAGCTGGCGCAAATAAACAAGGTTAAACATCAAAGCCTGCTTTTGTGGCGCATCTTGAGGTTTGTCAGAAAAATCAAACTTGGTCTCCATTATATTGGACTTACTTCAACAAAAGGTGGAAACAGGTACTGCTTCTTTGTTTTGACACATGTACAAACAAATCGGGTTCTGCGCTTAGCGTCTTTGCTAAAAACACGCCCTTCTTGCGTATTAAAAAGTGTACCCTGCTCCAATTCAAAAATACATTTTTTATTGTTGGGTGGGTCAAATTGCCGAAGTGCAATTGTAAGATTGGCATCAGCAGCAAAAGTTGCTTTTGCATTTTGCATGTGTTTTTTAAGTGGTATTAACAGGGATTCTGGGAATATTTCTCCTTCCAAAAAGGGTTCAACCATTTTTTGAAATGCAGCTTTCCACTCCTTTCCGTGAGGTTTCTTTCTAAATACATAGGAACTGAACACCTTGTAGTGTGCCCATTCGTGTAAGAAGGTAAGCAAAAACCGATATGGGTTTTCCATGGCATTGATGGTAATAGACACATGACCTTTGGACTGTACCCTAAAATCGCCATGCTTAGTCCTGCGGTTGCGAACAACATATATTATGACCTTGTGTCCATCCACAAGTGCAGCGCATTTTGCAATGGCTGACTCAGGTAAATATGAATAAAAGTCAGCGGGCATTAGGGTGTTGTATTCGATACAGGCAACACCTTTCCATTATAGAAAAGCTGTCCGTCTAGTGCAAATTTGGCGATATAATCTGCCATATTAGCTGCGGTCATGGGCACTTCAAGGCCGGGGAAGGCTTCGGAAAGCATTTCTGTTTGTACAGCACCAAGTGCCAGTGCATTTACGGCTGGGCCCGTTTCTTTAAGTTCTTCGGCCAATAACTCGGTTAGTATGGAAACAGCTCCTTTGCTGCTGCTGTAGGCAGCTAGGCCTGGGAATTTTGATGTGCCGCCAATTCCACCCATACTGCTGATGTTTACCACATGACCACCAGGTTGTAGCTTTTTAAGTAAGGCACGTGTGATGTTAGCAAGACCAAAGACGTTGACCCTAAACACCGCTTCAAAATCGGACTGTTGGGTGTCGGCAAAGGGCTTGTTTAATAGCTTGCCAGCGTTATTTATCAACGCATCAATCGTATCAGGTGCCATGTTTTGGGACCATGCCACAACGGCATCTTCATCTGTTAAATCAAGACTACTGGCTGTGACGTTAGGCAAATTAAGCTGGGTTATAGGCTTCGTATTGCGGGAAAGTGCCCATACCTTATGTTGATTTGCTGAAAACCATTTAACAAGTGCTAGGCCAATCCCACGACTAGCTCCAGTTATCACAATGTTTTTCGCAGTGTCCAAAACAACTAAACGACTAATCGAATGGGGTTTTCGATATATTCTTTAAGGGTTTGTAAAAACTGTGCTCCAGTTGCCCCGTCCACTGTTCTGTGGTCACAAGCTAGCGTAAGCTTCATTGTGTTGCCCACAACAATCTCGCCTTCTTTTACTACAGGCTTTTGCACGATAGCACCTACAGAAAGAATCGCAGAATTTGGTTGATTTATGATGGATGTAAATTCACCGATACCAAACATACCTAGGTTGGATACGGTAAATGTACTGCCATCCATTTCTTGAGGCGTAAGTTTTTTACTTCTAGCTCTGCCGGCAAAATCTCTGACTTGTGAGCCGATTTGTGGTAGGTTCATTTCGTTAGCAAACTTCAAAACAGGAACCACCAGGCCATCTTCAACAGCAACGGCTACACCGACATGTACATGGTGATTGAGAACCATTTTATCGTCAAACCACTGTGAATTTACCTGTGGGTGTGCTTTTAGGGCAAGCGCTACAGCTTTTACCACGATGTCATTAAATGATATTTTGGTATCTGGAATTGAGTTGTATTGTTTTCTAAAGGCAATTGCTGCATCCATATCAAACTCAACTGACAGATAGTAGTGAGGGGCGCTGAATTTGGATGCGCCAAGACGCTTTGCGATGGTTTTACGCATCTGCGAATTGGGAATCGCTTCTTGCTTTTCTTGACCGGCAGGAACAAAGACTGCTGTTTGAGCAGGTGCAGCTGTTACCGCTGCTGCAGGTGAAAATTGTTCAACATCACGTTTTACAATTCTTCCAGATTCTCCAGTTCCTGTTACAAGATTTAAATCAATCCCTTTTTCCTTCGCAATTTTTTTGGCTAATGGCGATGCCATTATTCTTCCATTGCTTGTTGCAACAGCTGCAGGAACTGCAGGTGTTTCAACAGCTATTTCAGTTTGTACAGCTTCTGTAACAGCAGTTGGTTCTGATACAGCTGCTTTTGGTGCAGCTGCAGGAGCAGCAAGAATGGCCGCAACGTCAGTGCCCTCAGGGCCAATAATGGCCAATAAAGTATCTACAGCGGCAGTTTCACCCACTTGGATGCCAATATGTAAAAGGGTTCCCGAAAAGAAGGACTCAAATTCCATAGTAGCCTTATCGGTTTCGATTTCGGCAAGGATATCGCCTTCCTCAACGGCATCGCCTACTTGTTTGAGCCATGAGGCTACGGTACCTTCTTCCATAGTATCACTAAGGCGTGGCATGTTGATGATTTCAACGCCTTCGGATATGGCTGCAACTTCAGATTCTGAAGGAGCTACTGTTGTAGTTTCAACCACTTCCTTCTTTGTTTCCTTAGAAGGTGCATCTGCATTTAACATTGCTGAAATATCTTCGCCTTCATCACCAATGATGGCCAGCAACACATCTACGGGAGCAGTTTCACCTGCTTGAACGCCAATATGTAAGAGTGTGCCTTCGTGAAAAGATTCAAATTCCATAGTGGCCTTATCGGTCTCGATTTCGGCGAGAATATCACCTTCTTCGATTTTATCGCCCACTTGTTTTAGCCATGAAGCTACTGTTCCTTCTTCCATGGTGTCGCTTAAACGCGGCATATTGATGATTGTAGCCATATTATAGTTTGTGAGAGATAAATGGATAATCTTCCTGTTCGTAAACTGCGTCGTACATTACATTTTTCTCAGGGAATGGAGACGACTCTGCAAACGCTTCACACTCTTTTACGCGTGCTTTTACATCTGCAAGTACTTCTGCCAATTCTTCTTCAGTAGCGTAGTTTTCCGAAAGAATAATGTCTTTAACCTGCGTTATGGGGTCAATCTTCCGATATTCTTCAACTTCATCTTTAGTACGGTAATGTTGCGCATCAGACATAGAGTGACCACGGTAACGATAGGTCTTGGCTTCCAAGAATGTCGGTCCATCTCCACGGCGAGCGCGTTGAATAGCCTCGTCTATACCTTCCGCAACAGCAACAGGATTCATCCCGTCAATAGGGCCGCAAGGCATTTCATAGCCTAGTCCAAGTTTCCAAATATCTGTATGATTAGATGTCCGTTCTACTGACGTACCCATTGCATAACCGTTGTTTTCAACAATAAATACTACAGGTAGTTTCCAGAGCATGGCCAAATTAAGTGTTTCGTGAAGGGAACCTTGACGCACAGCGCCATCGCCCATAAAGCAAAGTGTAACAGCATCGTTTCCTTGGTATTTATCACCAAAGGCCATGCCAGCACCCAGAGGTATTTGTCCCCCTACAATTCCGTGTCCTCCGTGGAAGCGGTGTTCTTTAGAAAAAATATGCATAGAGCCGCCCAAACCGTTTGATGTACCTGTAGCCTTTCCGAAAAGCTCAGCCATCACTCTTTTGGGATCAACGCCCATACCAATGGGTTGAACGTGATTACGGTAGGCGGTAATCATGCGATCTTTGGTAAGATCCATAGCGTGAAGCGAGCCCGCTAAAATAGCTTCTTGACCATTGTATAAATGTAAAAAACCACGAACTTTTTGTTGGATATATACCGAGGCAAGTTTGTCTTCAAACTTGCGCCAAAACATCATGTTTTTGTACCAATCTAGATAGGTGTCACGTGTGACTTCTTTCATAAGGCGCTTTTATTATGCGAATTGCAAAGATAAGGCAACTTACTTTGGCAAAAAAACGAAAACTGAGGCTTAATACCGCTCTGCTCCAAAATTGAAGGTTAAGGAGAACCTCAAGGTATTTTCAAGTGGGTTTATTACTCTACCAGCAGAAATTAGATAGGACAAATCAACATCTATTACGTTGTATTTAAATCCAGCACCTAGAGTAAAGAATTTTCGAGCGCCTTTAAGTTCGTTCTCATTAAAATATCCTGCACGCAACGCAAAGGAATCGTCGTACAAAAACTCAGCCCCAAGCGACCACGTAAATTCTTTTAATTCCTCGCTAAAACCATCAGGCGCATCGCCGAACGATTTAAAAATTCCCGATAAAACGCCAACATCATTGGGTTGTGCATATCCTGTAATATTTCCATTGCCATCTGTAATAGGCTCACTTGGTGAAGGCACCAAAAGTTTGTTGATTTCCAAACTTACGGCAAGTTTATTGTAGGAATCAAAAATAAAATCAAATCCACCACCTACTTTTAAGTTGGTGGGTAAAAAATCTGATTCACCCGCTTCATCATATTTGAGTTTGGGACCTATGTTTGAAACATTAAAACCTGCACGCCAAATTCCAGAAAAGTTGGAGTAAGGCACTTCATAAGACTGGTAAAACCCAGAGACGCCAACCGCAACTGTACTTGCAGAAGAGCTGTCATTGTTGCCAGAATCAAGCTTTAAATCCGAAGTCAAAAACGATCCTTGAATGGCCATAGAGAATTTGTCACTTAGCTTTAATGCATAAGTCGCATCAATAACATATTCATTGGGTCTTTCAATAAGTGGAATAACAAAGTCCTCAGGCCTTTCCCCAATTTGAATCTCGCCAAGGCTAAAATAGCGCAAGCCACCGGCCCAAGCAGAACGTTCATCAATAGCCCTAAAATATGTTACATCAGCTAAAAAAATATCGTTAACTAATTTACTCAAGTAAGGAGTGTAACTAATGGCAGCCCCAGTGTCATTTTTAACAAACGCATATTTTGCTGGATTCCAATGGTTTGAAAATGCATCTGAAGAAGTTGCAACCCCTTGGTCTCCCAAAGCAGCAGCGCGTGCATCAGGCGCAATGGACAAAAAGGGTACGGCTGTAGTAACTACGCGGATGTCTTGCTGTGCAAATGTGAGTTGGGATACTAAAAAAAGAAGTGTAAGATGTATTGGATATTTCATAATTAATTTACAATAAGTTTTCCTGAATATAAATCACTGGAACTTGATAACGTAGAAATAAGTTCAATCGTGTATATATAGGTTCCTTTATTTACTTTTTGACCGCTGGAAGTTGTTGCATTCCACATTAAGCTGTCGATCAGGTAGCTTGAAGAGAATACTTCTTGACTCCTGGTCCAAATGCGTTTCCCATCAGCGGTAAATATAGAAATTTTCACGTCAAGCAACTCCCTTGGTTTGTTGTGTTGAATAAAAAATATTGTTTGATCTGTAGCAGGGTTGGGAGAGTTAAATACATTTTCAATTTGAATTTCGCTGCTATCAATAACCGTAAAACTAATGGTTTTGCTGCTTGGATTGTTGTGGGTATCCCATGCGCGTACTGTTAACGTATGTCGCCCCAATTCCAGGTTATTTAGCGGATATGCAAGGGTTCCTTTGGTAAAATCGTCCAATGCTGTAGAATAAAAAGCATTGAGCACATAAGGATCTGCTTGATTATCATCTAGCGTAGCGATAATATCATGCCCCAATCCACCAGACGAATTGATACCATTTTCATCTTCAAAATCGACGATAAGCATTGGGCTATTAAATACCTTACCGCCGTCGATAAAACTTCTACTCTCTAAATAAACATCGACTAGAGGTCCTTGTGTGTCACCGGCAGTCGTCGTATTTATTCCCCCTATGTTAAACTGATTTGAAAAGCCTCCCACAGACTCAGTTTTATCTTGATTAAAGGCAATAAAGCTAATTCTTGCAGCACCTACATCTAAATTAATATCCTTAGGAATGACGAAAGTGGATGAAAATTGACCATTAGCAACCGTGGCAAGCCCCTCAAAAACCTGCGCACCAAGTATTGTAAAGTCCATTGTTTTTTCTTGGTCATTGCCAAGTGTTGAACGCACTACTTCCTTGTCGAAAATTTGGAGGCTTACCGTTCCGTTAAAATCTTGCTGAAGCTGTCCGGAAGTACCCAATATTTCTCCACCTAAAGTGATCTTATCAAGTGCTTTAAATTGACGATCTGCAACGGAGACATCGGCTATAGGAACTCCATTTAAGTCAGATATAGCAATTTCTCGTTTGGGAATATGAAGTTTAAGTGCAGGGTCGCCTATGTAAAAAAGCACACGTTTTTGACTTGCATCTGTAAATTCATTTTTAGCAAGTCGCAAGGCCTCAGCAATACTGGTATAATTCTCACTTCCATAAGAGAACAGGTACTTGGATAAAATTTTATTGTACTCAACACCCTTAAAAACAAGAATCTGTCGAGTAGTTGAAATCATTCCAATGGCACCACCTGTGGGGTTTTGGTATAACATTTCACCAGCCGTTGATCTGGTATGATTGTCAAATCGAGAAAACTCACAAGTAACCGTGACAAAAAGAGGATATTTTCCTGGGTGAAATAGGGTTGAAGCCATGTCTTTATCCACTATAAATTCTTGGGCCAAGCCATCTTCACCTCCATGACCAAAATAATTGACAACCAAAGTCCCTTGAGACAGTCTATTTTCTATAGCAGTCTCCACTTCTGGATATCGATCTCCCCCAGCAGATGCAATTTGTTTATAGGCATCTGAATGAATCTTGGTAATATTCAACAATGGTTTCTGGCTTACAATTTCATCACCAAGAGCATTAAGAGATACTTGTAAATTAAAATCGTCTTTATTGTCAAATTGGTCTGCATCATCAGAAAGTATCGTAAAACTATTATTCCAACTATCTCTATTTTTTGGATTTTCATAATCTATAACTTTATTCACCAACACACGTGCTTGGGAAGCATTGGAAAAGACCATGCGTCCAACGGCAATATTCATACGGTCAATTGAAGTAAGCATGCCTTCATCTTCATCCAACATGACAAAAAAATCATCGGACATAAATGAATTTGTAAGTGAAAAGCTGTTTAACGCATGAAAAGTAGGCACCACCATGTCATTAGCAGCAGTTCTTCTTTTATAATCAAAACTTGTGTCGCCAAACAAGCATACGTATTTGAGTTTTTTGCCTTGGGAAAAATATAAATAGCGCACAAAGTTTCGGATGGCAGCAATATCTTGTTGGCCTGTTGAGAAGGCTTGATAAATTTCCTCAACCGTTACGACTTGAGCAGACAACCCCGTTACATGTTTGCGATAGTTTACCAGTAATTCTGCTTCTTTTCGAAATGCTTCGGAAGTAATTAACAAGTAGGTAGTGGGCGGTAAAGCAAGTATATTTTTTAAAACCGAGGAAGGGCTCAGCACGCGTGTACTGCGGCTAAGAGTCGGTATTTTATACGCTGTTGATAAGTAAAATTTACTTCCTTCGTCCACCACAACATCGCTGCCAAATGAAGTTGCGCCAGTGGGAGGTATGTGAACTACATCTCCATTCATTTCCCATATACACGTTTCGTTTGAAGCTGAAGCGACCGCTACTTGCTGAGCAGGGTCCGTGGATGCTAATGAAAACACAAAGCTTCCTCCTGCGCCATCCAAGTCTCTTAGGTATTGTGCTATTAAAAAATCTAAATAGCCATTTGCAGCAAAATCTCCATTTGAATTATACAACAATTTAGCCGTAATGCTTTCAGTGGCATTGTGGGTCAAATGAAGTATACCACGAAGCTGATTAAAGCTTGTGCCAGGCTCCGATCCAACTAAAGTTTTGGTGGCTCCGCTCATGGATTTAACGTCTGTATCACTTCCAACAGTCAGCTTAAATGTGGATGTAGTTGACCCATCTGAAGCAACTCGTGCTGCTACATCAATTTGAGTACCCATAGCAACATTGGGTGTTTCAAGTATAAATGTTTCTTCTTGCTCATCAGAAAAACGCTGACCAAACCAACGCCTTCCAAGAGACCCCAAATTATATTTATCTTCTTCTAAAAAGGCCGTATAAACAGTACTGGAGGCAGCATCTGTATCAGGACTTTCTGTTCCCACTAGTACCAAAGCGCGTTTTCCAAAAGAAGTGCCATAAGTAATATAATATTGTGCGGTATCGTGGTAAAGATTAAGGTAAGTTTCACTTTCTTTATTCCATGTATCATTAGCATACCCCATAAAAAGAATATAATCTTCATCGTCAAAACTACCGTCTTCTTCTCCTTCAACGATCAGTGCATTCTCATATAAAGTTTCTATCTCATCCCCTGCTTTTAACGGAAGCATTTGACCACCACGACCAAAGATTCGGATTGTCCTCGGATCGATTTCCTGTACAGGAAGGTCTAGTTTACGCAAAAAATCCTTGGATATTTTATGAACTCCCGTTTCTTCAACACTAAATTGACGCCACGAAACCATTGTTTGGTCTAAAAAGGGATGCGTACTCAAGCTTTGTGCAGAAATGGAATTCCACCCAATAAGAAAGAAGATAAGAGCTATAAAATGTAAACGCATATATGTTTATAACGATGCTGGATTAGTAATCGTATAATGAGTATTGTATACTAATTTGGACTTGACTTCGTTTAGTAAGTATATAAACGCACTATTTATTCGTATATTGCACCTTTGATATGAATCGAAATTTAATAATGAAAACGTACACAAATCTATTCATTTCCGCTTTAATAATTACACTTATTTCAAGTTGTAGTACTAATAAAAGCAGATCAAATGTTTCGCAAGGAACAGGACTTTCCATCAATTCTCCTAGAGGGGGCTTTCAATACGAAACTGGCTATAAAGGTCAAGAAACAGCACCAGGACTTGTTTTTGTTCCAGGTGGAACTTTTGTAAAAGGAAAAGTACAAGATGATGTCATGCGTGACTGGAATAACACCCCTGTCCGTGTGCAAGTACGTTCGTTCTATATAGACGAAACAGAAGTTACAAATTTGATGTACAATGAATATTTGGATTGGCTCGAGCGCGTTTATAAAGATCAAGGGGGACCATATACTGATGTCTATACGGCAGCTCTTCCCGATACCATGGTTTGGCGAAGCCCGCTAGGCTTTAATGAAGACATGGTAAACAATTATCTGCGCCACCCATCTTTTCAAGATTATCCCGTAGTTGGAGTTACTTGGCAACAAGCCACAAACTACGCCAAATGGCGTACCGAGCGGGTTAATGAGAGCGTATTGGAACGAGAAGGATATATCGAAAAAGGGATTTCGCTTCAAATCGATAGCCTTTCTCCAGGAAAGGAATTTAACACCCAAACATATTTACGTGCTCCTAGGCAATCATATGGTGGAGATATTACTGATAAAGTTGGCAGAAGCGCACAACCCCGAAGCAAAGACGCAGATTCAACTGAATTAAATTTTGTGAAACGTGAAAAAGGGTTGTTGCTGCCCGAATATCGTTTACCGACCGAGGCTGAATGGGAATATGCTGCTTTAGGCTTAAACGAAGCTAGAGAATACAACAATTATCGTGGAAAAAAGAAATACCCCTGGTCAGGTGCCTCGACCAGATCATCAAAACGCCAAAATGAAGGAGATCAGCTAGCAAATTTCAAACAAGGAAGGGGAGATTACAGTGGCGTTGCAGGATGGTCTTCTGACAATGCTGATATTACAGCACCTGTTCGTTCATTCTCTCCAAACAGTTTTGGACTATACGGTATGGGGGGTAATGTAGCAGAATGGGTTGCAGATGTTTACCGCCCTATCATTAATAACGATGTTTCTGACTTGAATTATTACAGAGGTAATCTGTATATGAAACCCGCCATTAACCAAGAAGGGAATACAAAAATTGTCGAGGAGGTAATCATTGATACAATGCCTAACAACAAACTTGCGGTTAAGGCTCTTCCTGGCGATGTAGTATTTTCTGAAATTGACGAAAAGGATAGTCAATTACGAATAAACTTCAATGAAGCTTACAATACAGACTACCTTGACGGAGATGTGCAGTCAAACCCCAATGGCGATGCCAATGAAATGTACAAATTTGCGGTAAATGAAAAAGGAGATCAAATTAAGGAACAAGAAAAAGTAAAATCGCTTATTTCCGACCAAACACGTGTTGTTAAAGGAGGTTCTTGGAAAGACCGTGCTTATTGGTTAGATCCTGCACAGAGACGTTATTTACCCGAATTTATGGCGGCAGATTATATTGGCTTCCGTTGTGCCATGTCCTATTTAGGCGAAAGCAAGTTAAAGAAACGTCCGCGCGATTAAAGCCATGACTTCGCTTAAAGAAGTATATCAATTATTTTTAAAATCTTCAGGGGTTCAAACCGATAGCAGAAAAGTAACTTCCAATCAGCTTTTTTTTGCCCTCAAGGGTCCTAATTTCGATGCAAATGCATTTGCTCATCAAGCCATTGAAAAAGGTGCACTAGCCGCTATAGTTGATAATAAAGCGGTGGCTGAAACTAATCAAAATTGTTATTTGGTAGATGATGTACTAGAAACGTTACAGACACTTGCCCAATACCACAGAAGCCAATTTGATATTCCAATAATTGGACTCACAGGGAGTAATGGAAAAACGACGACCAAAGCGCTTATGCGTGCTGTTTTAGGTACTACGCATAAGGTGTTGGCTACCTATGGAAACCTCAATAATCATATAGGTGTGCCGCTCACATTATTACGACTAACGACAGCCCACAGTCATGCAATTATAGAGATGGGGGCCAACCACTTAAAAGAAATAGCATTTTTATGTGAAATAGCACAACCTACTCACGGTCTTATAACTAATGTAGGTAAGGCCCATTTAGAAGGGTTTGGATCAGAAGAAGGTGTGCTTCAGGGCAAAACAGAACTTTACGATTTTATAGAAAAAAAGGACGGGGTTATTTTTATCAATGAAGATAACAATAAGCTGCTTAATTCAGTAGGTGATGTGACGCTCGCTACCTATAAACCATCCGAATTTAGGATTACCCAAGACCAACCAACCCTAACATTAGTATATCAAAATATTGAAATACCTACACAGCTAGCAGGCACCTACAACAAAGAAAATATTGCTGCTGCTGTTAGTATTGGTGCGTACTTTGGTGTTTCGATAGTAAAGGCTGCCAAAGCCGTTAGTGATTACACTCCAAACAATAGCCGCTCCCAGCTGATGACACATAACGGAAAGACGCTGACATTTGATGCTTATAATGCAAATCCGAGTAGTATGAAAGCTGCCATTGCAGCATTTGCTAAAAGGAGTGGAAAAAAAGCCGTGATACTGGGGCATATGGCAGAGCTAGGAACTTATGAATCGGCTGAGCACCAAGCGTTGGTTGATTTGGTCAAAAAACAGGACTTTGAAACATCTTACTGGGTAGGCGAGCCATACAAACACCTCGTAACAACACATTACTTTGCCTCAGTGGATAAGCTCAATTTGTTTTTAAAAAATAATCCCGTTGAGGCCGATCAGCTGCTCATTAAAGGATCGCGAAGTGCTACTTTAGAAAAAGTACTTGACAACCTATAATCCTTTTGTAAAATAATCTACGGTAAGCGAGGTCATGGAAACAACACCCGTTTCTAGCGCTGAATCGTCAACGTAAAAGTCTGGCGTGTGGTGAGGTGCCACCTTATCTAAATCCTCACCCTTTGAACTGCCACCAATAAAGAAATAAACTCCCGGCACTTCCTTTTGAAAAAAGGAAAAATCTTCCGCACCCGTAATGGCATCCATATACTTTACATTATCAGCACCACAAACCCGCTTCAATGTTGGCAACATCTTTTCATAAAGAGGTGGATCATTATAAGTAACGGGGTAGCTATTCATAAAGGTGACGTCTGCTTTTACGTTGTTTGCAGCCGCGATATTTTGAACTATTTCGTCTAGTCTTTTAAGAACAGTTGCACGCATACTCGTATCTAAGGTCCTGATGGTGCCCAACATATACAGCTTTTCTGGAATGATATTACTCCTCACCCCCCCGTGAATACTGCCTATGGTAACAACAGCTGCAGCGGTAGTCAAAGGCATGCTTCGACTTACAATGGTCTGGATTGAATTAATCATTTGAGAGGCTGTGACTATCGGGTCAATTCCCGTCCAGGGGGTAGAACCGTGGGTTTGTACGCCTGTTAAATCAATTCTAAATTCATCAACTGCAGCCATGATTGAACCCGGTTTTAGCATGACTTGCCCAGCTGTTGATTTTGAACTAATATGCAATCCAAAAATGGCATCAACGTCTGGATTTGTCAAAACACCTTCTTTTACCATCAGCGCTGCGCCTCCCTCCTCTCCAGGCGGTGGACCCTCTTCTGCGGGTTGAAAAATAAATTTCACTTGACCGGGAATCTGGTCTTTTATACGGTATAAAACTTTTGCGGTAGCCAATAAAATAGCGATATGTGTATCATGACCACAAGCGTGCATAACAGGCACTTCTTCTCCGTTGTATATCCCAGTCATTTTAGAAGCCCAAGGCAGATCAGCTCTTTCCCTAACAGGAAGCCCATCTATATCAGCACGTAGTGCCACGACGGGGCCTGGCTTTTCTTCATTTAAAACAGCAACAACTCCTGTTCTGGCAATACCCGTTTGGGGATTTAGCCCTATTTTTTTTAATTCTTCTGCAATTCTTTCCGAAGTTTTAAACTCTCTGTTACTTAACTCGGCATGTTGATGAAACCAATGTCTTAGCTCAATAGTTTCTGCTATATTGCTAGCTATAAGATTCTTGATGTGTTCATCCGAAGGCTGCGCATATACAAGAAATAAGGATGGAATTAAAAGAAGATACGTAATTCGCATAGGATAAATATTAAATTATTATCCCATGAAAGTAATGAAAATTTTTCTTGAACCAGCTTGATTGCGGTGTTCACACATATAAATACCTTGCCAAACACCCAATTGGGGTAGGCCGTTTTGGACAGGAAAACTAACAGATGATCCCAATAAGCTACTTTTAATATGTGAGGTCATATCATCTGGACCCTCAAGGGTATGCGTGTAGTGCGTATCATCCTCTGAAACCATTTTGTTAAAATGTGTTTCAAAATCTACTCGGACACTGGGATCGGCATTTTCGTTTATGGTTAGACTCGCAGAAGTGTGCTTGATAAAAACATGAACTACGCCACTACTTTTGGGAATCTCACTTAAAACATATGAGGTGATTAAATGGAACCCCCTTTGGAAAGGTGGAAGGCTAATTTCTTTTTGAAAAATCATGTTTTGTGGGTCATATTGGATTCGAACCAATGACTTCCGCCCTGTCAAGGCGACACTCTGAACCAACTGAGTTAATGACCCGGAAGGGCAAAAGTAACTAAATTCAACGTATTGCGTAAGTTTGCATCAAAAGCGTTATGATACATTACTCAAGAACCGATATCGATCAGATGGATAAAATCTTTCGATTAAATCTCATCAACAGTTGCACAGGTTTTAAATCGGCAAATTTATTAGGAACAAAATCGCTAAATGGCGTTAGCAATGTGGCTGTTTTTAGTAGTATCACCCATCTTGGAAGTAATCCCCCATTGATTGGCTTTATTCTACGCCCCACCACCGTTCCTAGAGATACCTATCGCAACATAAAAGACAGTGGTGTATTTACGGTAAACCACATCAACAGCGATATCATAGAAGATGCGCATCATACCTCAGCAAAATATCCAGATGAAGTTTCGGAATTTACCAAAACGAATTTGGAAGAAGAATTCCTTGGTGACTTCCCAGCGCCTTTTGTCAAAGGGGCAAAAATCCGTTTAGGATGCAGATTTTTGAATGCATATGAAATTAAAGAAAACGACACTTTGCTTTTAGTAAGTGCCATTGAACACGTTTTTATTGCAGACCAAGATATACAACAACAAGATGGATGGCTGAAGCTTGAAAATGCCAATACCGTTGCCATTAACGGACTAGACGGATATGCCACAACAAGCTTATTGGATCGCTATGCGTACGCAAGACCCAAGAAAGTATGAATTTTATAAACCCAATTTTAGAAGCATATGTAGCAAAACATACGGAACAAGAACCCGAATTGCTGCAAAAGCTAGCGCGAGAAACCAATCTCAAGGTATTGCAACCGCGCATGTTAAGTGGGGCTTACCAAGGGCGATTATTGGCCTTATTAGCTAAGTTGGTATCGCCCAAGCACATTTTAGAAATTGGAACTTACACCGGCTATTCTGCCTTGTGCTTAGCAGAGGGCCTACAAACAGATGGGCGGATTGATACCCTAGACAAAGATGAGGAGTTGACCGATATCCAACGCCGCTATTTTGACGCTTCGGGTTTTGGAAAAAACATTGTTCAGCATTTGGGAAATGCAGCAGAAATTATTCCAACCATAAAAGGAAGTTTTGACTTTGTGTTTATTGACGCTGACAAGGAGCAGTATCCGCTTTACTTTGACTTGATTGTTGATCGGGTGCGCTCAGGGGGATTGATTATTGCCGATAATGTATTGTGGTCTGGGAAAGTCACAGAAGATGCTGTTGATCAAGCTACAGAATCTTTGCAAATTTTCAACAACAAAGTGGCTTTAGATAATCGTGTAGAAACTGTAGTACTTCCTGTTCGGGATGGACTTACGCTTTTGAGGAAGGTTTAGCGTTTGCGTTTAACAGTACCTGTAATTTCGTTAAGTTCCTTTTTGATATCGTTTACTTCTTTTTGAAGTTCTTTAGTGTCTAAACCTTGGGCTTCGGCAGACTTTTCAATTTCTTCACGAAAATCACGACTAGCCGTTTTTACCTGCTGAATTCCCTTAGCAAGGGTGCGCGCGATATCTGGAATGCGATTGGCACCAAAGACCAAAAGCACCACCATAAAGACAACTACAATTTCAGCACCGCTAATAAAGTAAACCATAACACAAAGGTAATCTAAAAACAAAAAAGCCACCCCTAAGGTTGGCTTCTATGTTTAGTCTTGTTGTTTTTTGAACTTTTCGAAATCGTTTTCCTCCAGTACCTTAGGCCAAGTGTTATTATCCTTATTGATATCTGCAGTAGCGTTATCTGGATCAACCAGGACGCCGACTATCTCTTTATCTGTAGCAATATACTTGCTCACCTCACGGTCGCTCGTACGCCACACTTGAGCAGGATAGGTTTTGCGCTCTTTGGTGCCGTCAGCATAAGAATACTCCACAATCAGGGGCATTGGAATACCGCCTGGTTTTTCAAAAGTAACCTTGTAGAATTTTTTGGGTTCTTTGCGACTATTGAAATCATCTGGAGTTAAATTCCGTAAACTGTTTGTATAATAACGAGAAAAATAGCGCATATCATCATCAAACTTTTTAATATCCTCAACACCCGCTACGCCCATATCAACAACATCGGTAGTAAAAAACCATCCACGCCAGAACCAATCCAAATCAAAAGCAGAAGCATCTTCCATGGTGCGGAAGAAATCTTCAGGAGTGGGGTGTTTAAACATCCACCTTTGTGAAAAAGTCTTAAAGGCATGATCAAACAACTCACGACCCATAACCGTTTCTCTAAGAATATTTAGGGCCGTTGCTGGCTTGCTGTAAGCATTAGGCCCAAGTTGATACACGTTCTCTGGGTTTGCCATTATGGGTGCAATAAAATCTTGATCACCTGACATATAAGGAACAATATTTTGCGGATCCATGTCGTCGGAAGGGTAATGCTCCATTCCAGGGATTGCATCTGGGTGTGACTTGCCAAAATCTTGCTCAGCGATAATTTGAACAAATGAATTTAGGCCTTCATCCATCCAGCCCCATTGACGTTCGTCTGAATTGACAATCATTGGGAAAAAATTATGGCCCACTTCATGAATTATGACGCCTATCATTCCAAACTTGGTGCGGTCGCTATAATATCCGTTTTCATCAGGTCGTCCAAAATTGAAACAAATCATAGGATATTCCATTCCCACATCATCTGCGTGTACCGAAACCGCTTTGTGATAAGGGTAATCAAAGGTCATACGTGAATAGGATTTCAAGGCGCTAGCCACTGTCTTTGTAGACCACTGTTCCCAAAGTGGATTTCCCTCTTTTGGATATACCGAAACTGCCATTACATCGTTCCCATTAACGTCTACATTCATCATGTCAACGATAAACTTACGAGAAGTGGCAAAGGCAAAATCACGTACGTTTTTAGCTGTAAAGTGCCATGTTTTGGTGCCTGTGGGTGTACTTTTTTCATTGGCTTCTGCTTCTTCTTGTGTTACAATAAAAACAGGCGCATCGTATGATTTTTTTGC
The DNA here is from genome assembly GCA_040261965.1 of Flavobacteriaceae bacterium. Classification (GTDB taxonomy): domain Bacteria; phylum Bacteroidota; class Bacteroidia; order Flavobacteriales; family Flavobacteriaceae; genus UBA7446. The sequence goes on along the minus strand of JBDQNA010000003.1, from coordinate 668 downwards.
TTCCTTAAAACGCTTCATCATGGTTGATGAATAAACTGCCTTACGATTTTCCAACACCCCCGTAGATTCAACAATATGATCATCGGGAACCGTGATTTTTACATCATAATCGCCAAAGGGAAGTGCAAACTCGCCATTGCCCCAAAACTGCTGGTTTTGCCAACCTTCAACATCGTTGTAGACTGCCATACGTGGAAAAAACTGTGCAATGAAATAAGCATAATTATCGTCCTTTTTAAAATATTCATACCCAGAACGGGCATCCCAAAACTGACGATTGGGAATATTGTAATGCCACTTTAGTCGAAACGAAATCGCCGTCCCTGAAGCCAATGGAGTTGGCAAATCTATCCGCATCATGGTTTGGTGTACTGTATATGGCAAATCTACACCATCGATACCTTGTAGTAAATCAATTTTAAAACCGCCATCAAACTTTTCTTCCAGTATATAGGCGTTAATAAATCCAGGCCCAACGGCACGTTGGGTTCCATAGTAGTCGTTTCCATTATCAAGTCGATCAAAAGATTGGCCATCACGAGCACGAACGTTTTGGTCGAGCTGTAACCATAAATAGGATAAGGTTTCAGGTGAATTGTTGGTATAGGTAATGGTCTGATCGCCAAACAATTCTTGAGTATCTTCATTCAAGGTAAGCTCCATGACAT
>JBDQNA010000150.1:0-2867 GCA_040261965.1 Flavobacteriaceae bacterium | reverse complement strand
CAATACAAGTCTGGATGCTGGATGTGATCCAATAGCGTTGTTTTGCCACTTGACGGGCCTCCAGTCAACACGATTCTTTTGTGTTCAAGCATACACAAATGTCGTTAATTGTTGCCTTATCTAAAACAGTATATTTGCCCAATGCAACAAAATTCTAAAGATGATCCGTTTTACGAACGTTTTCATCAGCAATTATTAGAAAGTAATACATGGCCAGGTGTTTATGTCTTTAAATTTATTATCCCCTCTTCAGATTCGAATAAAGCGACCTTGTTAGCGTTGTTTGAAAACGAAAAAGTAGAGGTCAATGTTAGGGCTTCTAGCAAGGGAAAATACACCAGTATTTCCATTGCAGGAAAATTTGGAAGCCCAGATATTATCATTCAAAAACACAAACTGGCATCGAAAATACCAAACATCATCCAACTCTAATTTATTTTTTATTAGTTTTACCTCATAAATTTCCCTCTTGATAGATAATCTTCAATACAACACAGAGCGTTCAATGCTAGCCATACCCGAATATGGTCGCCACATTCACAAAATGATTCAGCAAGTTTTAGCTGAAGAAAACAAAGAAGAACGCAACAAACAGGCTCAAGCCATCATTGGTATTATGGGCAACCTAAACCCACACTTAAGAGATGTTGCTGATTTTCAGCACAAACTTTGGGATCAGCTTTTTATCATGTCCAATTTTGAATTGGATGTTGATGCGCCTTTCCCAAAACCTGATGCCGAAGTTCTTGCCGCACCTCCAACGCCATTGGCTTATCCGCAATCGTTTCCTAAATATCGTTTCTATGGAAACAACATTAAGGGCATGATTGACGTAATTGTTGATTGGGAAGAAGGAGATTTAAAAGAAGCTTTGGTCTATGTGATTGCGAATCACATGAAAAAATGTTTCCTAAACTGGAATAAAGACACCGTTGAAGACAAGGTTATTTTTGGTCATTTGGCCGAACTGTCAAACGGCAAAATTGTCATCAATACTGAAGATGAGGTATTGTCGGCATCGGAAAACTTAATTCGCTTGACAAACAAGCGCTTTGCTAAGGGATCCAGAAACGCTAAAAACAAGAATTACCGAAACCAAAAGCAGCGACGTAAATAAAATGGGTGCTTTTAAAGTTACTGGCGGTGTTCCATTGTCAGGTTCCATACAACCTCAAGGAGCCAAAAACGAGGCGCTTCAGATTTTGTGTGCTGTATTGCTTACATCAGAACCGGTAACCATACACAATATTCCCAATATTATCGATGTAAACAAGCTGATTCAAATTCTTGAGAAGCTTGGAGTCAAAGTAACTAAACACAGTGATAACAGCTATACTTTTCAGGCAGATAAAGTAAACATTGATTATTTACAGTCAGCTGATTTTAAGGAAGCAGGGCGTGGTTTACGCGGCTCAATTATGATTGTAGGCCCTTTGTTAGCACGATTTGGCAAAGGTTTTATTCCTAAGCCTGGCGGTGATAAGATTGGACGCCGAAGACTTGATACACACTTTCAAGGTTTTATTAACCTGGGTGCCAAGTTCCGATACAATAAAGAGGAGTATTTCTACGGTGTTGAAGCCGATGAGTTGAACGGTACATATATGCTGCTTGACGAAGCTTCTGTTACTGGAACAGCCAATATTGTCATGGCAGCTGTCTTAGCAATAGGGACCACTACAATATACAATGCCGCTTGCGAGCCCTATTTACAACAGCTTTGTAATATGCTAGTGCGTATGGGGGCTACTATTTCAGGTATTGGCTCTAATTTATTAACGATTGAAGGCGTAAAATCATTGGGTGGTACAACCCATCGTGTACTTCCCGATATGATTGAAATCGGAAGTTGGGTTGGTTTGGCAGCCCTTACAAGAAGTGCACTTACCATTAAAGATGTTCAATGGGATTACCTTGGTCAAATACCAGATGTATTTCGGCGGCTTGGAATTACAATTGAAAAAAGAGGAGATGATATGTTTGTGCCTGAGCATCCCAATGGGTATGAAATCCAAAGTTATATCGATGGATCTGTAATGACGGTTTCCGATGCTCCATGGCCTGGATTTACACCTGATCTTTTGAGCATAGTATTGGTTGTTGCTACCCAAGCTAGAGGAAGTGTCTTGATTCATCAAAAGATGTTTGAGAGTCGCTTGTTCTTTGTCGATAAGCTTATTGATATGGGGGCAAAAATCATCTTATGTGACCCTCACCGTGCCAACGTGATCGGACATGATTTCAAGTCTTCACTTAAGGCTACAACCATGACTTCACCAGATATACGTGCTGGAATTTCACTGCTTATTGCTGCATTATCTGCCAAGGGTACTAGTACCATTTTTAATATTGAACAAATTGACCGTGGTTATCAAGATATTGACACACGTCTGCGTGCCATTGGTGCAAAAATTGAACGCATAGACTAGTGCGCTTTTGTAAGTACGATTGCTTTTTTAATAAGCCTCTTCAATACGTCCAAGTTTATGTCAGCTAATGTTTTGATATACAAACATCCTTTGCCTCGTTTGTAATTCCCCAGGTTGTCAAGTGCTAGCGCTGGATGATCCAAATCACAAAACAGATAGAGTGTAATGGCATTTTTTCTCGGAGAAAAGCCAGACAAAAACCAGGTTCCTGTTCTACCGCTAGCATATCTGTAGCTATAGCTTCCAAAGCCTATGATTGATTTTCCCCAGAGTACAGGTTTTTCACCAGTGATCTCTTGCATAAGGGTTGCTAGTGTTTGGCAATCTTCTCTTTTTTGAGGAGGGCTTACGGCATCAAGAAAAGCAGTAACATTCGATTTGGTAGGTTGTGTTTTGTTTTGGGGCATGACAATTAAATTTACCCCAAATTACTATTTT
>JBDQNA010000119.1:0-3570 GCA_040261965.1 Flavobacteriaceae bacterium | reverse complement strand
TGAATCATTACCTACCCCATCGATACTTAAGACGGTCCCAAATCCAAAGCGGCTATGTGAAACCCGAATACCCTGTTGGATTTCAGATAAGTCTAATGTGGGACCACTGCTAGACGCAGCTTTAGACACAGATTTCATACGTGCTTTAGGCGGTACTGCAGCTGCCGGTTTCTTTTTTATAGGGGGCTTAAAGCGAACCTTGTTTGGGTCTGGCGCATCAAAAACGGAAGTGTCCATAAGAGGCTTAAACGCATAATCGTCATTCACCACTTGATTGTCGATGAAAGCTTGGTCAATTTCTGCCAAAAACCTACTAGGCTCTGCATCAATAATTTTTCCCCAACGATATCTAGACAATGTATAAGTTAACGTAACCCGCTTTTCAGCACGGGTAAGTGCCACATAGAACAATCTTCGTTCTTCCTCAAGTTCTGCTCTGGTATTCACACTCATGGCAGAAGGGAATAAATCTTCTTCCAGACCAACGATATACACGTTAGGAAATTCCAAACCTTTGGCAAGATGAATGGTCATAAGCGAAACTGCTTGCTGATCTTTGACCTCGTTATCAAAGTCAGTAGCCAAGGCAACGTCTTCTAAAAACTCAACCAACGAGCCCGTAGCGTCAACCAGTTCACGCTGTCCTTCAACAAAATCTTTGATACCATTCAGCAATTCCTCAATGTTTTCAATTCGGGTAACGGCTTCTGGAGTACCTTCCTTTTTAAGTTCTGAAACCAATCCCACCTTCTTGGTGACCATATCGGCCAATTCAAAAGCATCTAGCGTTGTGAGTTGGGTTTTAATCGACTCTATAAGGGTGTAGAAGTCTTGCAATTTGGTTCGTGTCCCCGCGTTGAGGTTAAGGGGAAGTTCTTGAACCTTCTCCAACACCTGATACAGCGTACAGTCGTGCGTCTTTGCTGCTACGATAAGTTTGTTGATAGTTGTTTGCCCAATACCCCGCATGGGATAATTAATTACTCGCTTTAAGCTTTCTTCATCATTAGGATTGATTAGCAAGCGCAAATAGGCCAATACATCTTTGATTTCCTTGCGTTGGTAGAAAGAAACGCCTCCATACACACGATACGGAATATTACGCTTTCGCAAGGCATCTTCCATAGCACGAGACTGTGCATTGGTGCGATACAATATGGCATAGTTCTCATAACCCTGTTGGGTTTGCATCGCACGTTCAAAAATATCACCTGCAACATAACGACCTTCCTCTCCATCTGTTGGGCTACGATGTAAAATGATTTTATGCCCTTCAGGATTATCTGTCCAAACGTTCTTTTCTAATCTGTTTTGATTTTGTGCAATTACGGCATTTGCTGCCTGTACTATGGTTTTTGAAGAACGATAATTCTGCTCCAACCGATACACAGCAGCATCGTCATAGTCTCGTTGAAAATTGAGAATGTTCTGAATGTTTGCACCACGAAAGGCATAGATACTTTGGGCATCATCTCCGACCACACAAACGTTTTGATAACGATCTGCCAAAGCACGTACAATCAAGTATTGAGAGTGGTTGGTATCTTGATACTCATCAACCAAAATATAACGAAAACGTTCCTGATATTTGGCAAGAACGTCTGGAAATCTATTTAGCAACTCATTGGTTTTAAGAAGTAGATCGTCAAAATCCATGGCACCAGCCTTAAAGCAACGGTCTACATACTCTTTGTAAATACTACCCATTTCTGGACGCTTGGATTCCCGATCTGCCTCCACAAGTTCTGGATTGTTGTAGTAGGCACGTACGGTAATCAGGCTGTTCTTAAATGAAGAGATGCGCGAACGAATTTGTTTAACCTTATATAGGTCATTATCGAGTTGTAACTCCTTGATGATGGAACTCAACAAACGCTCGGAATCTTGAGTGTCGTAAATCGTAAAGCTTGAGGGATAGCCCAAACGGTCGGCTTCTGCACGAAGGATGCGAGCAAAAACAGAGTGAAAAGTACCCATCCAAAGATTTTTGGATTCGCTCTCACCTACAATTTGCGCAATCCGTGCCTTCATCTCTCGTGCCGCTTTGTTGGTAAAGGTCAATGCTAGAATGGAAAAGGAATCAACTCCTTGCTGCATCAAGTAGGCAATACGGTACGTAAGCACACGTGTTTTACCAGAACCAGCACCTGCAATAACCATAAGGGGTCCATCTTTGTGGACAGTAGGTTTTTGCTGGGCTTCGTTAAGCAGCTTGAGGTAATCTTCCAACGTATTTAATTTAAAGTGAAAATAGCCAAACCCATACGGTTGATAAAGAAGCCTAAGGAATAGTTATTAACAGGAAACTGCTATCTTCGTTTTTATGTCGGCATTGTTGCAAAAACCTATCGAATATCTAAAAGGCGTTGGTCCAAACAGAGCTCAATTACTTAAAAAAGAATTGGGACTTTGCACCTTGCAAGATATTCTTTACTTTTTTCCACATCGCTACATTGACAAAAGCACATATTACACCCCGGCAGAACTACCCCAAACCACAGCAGATGTTCAAGTATTGGGGAGCATCACGCATATTGAAAGCGTTAAGCAAAAACGGGGCAGTCGCTTGGTTGCTACTTTTACGGATGGTCAGCACAGCATGGAACTTGTTTGGTTTCGGGGTCAACAATGGATCCAAAAATCACTACAACTCAATACGCCCTACATGGCATTTGGACGTCTCAATTGGTATGGAAAAAAGTGTTCCATTCCGCATCCAGAACTAGAACTAGTAGCAGATCACGAACAGCGCAAAGGGAATTTTCAAGCGGTTTATCCATCTACAGAAAACCTGACTAAAAGTGGTATTACTCAGCGCATTGTGCGACAAATAGTAGAAAATCTATTCGACGAGATGCAAAACAATTTACAAGAAGTGTTGTCCGATGAGGTACGAAATACATATCAGTTGATAGAGAAAAATGAAGCCCTAAAAGTCATTCACTTTCCCCAGTCGCAGGAAGCGTTAGCACGTGCACAATACCGAATGAAATTTGAAGAATTGTTTTTTGTACAGCTACAATTAGGCCTAAAAAAACAACATCGGAAAGAGCGGATAAAAGGCATACCCTTTCCTAAAATCGGAGCGTATTTTAATCGTTTTTTTCACGAGCACCTACCCTTTCCCTTAACCGAAGCACAAAAACGAGTCGTACGGGAAATTAGAGCTGACTTAAACAGTGAGGCACAAATGAACAGGTTGATACAGGGAGACGTTGGTTCAGGAAAAACCATCGTAGCCGTACTCTGTATGTTAATGGCATTGGACAATAATGTACAAGCCACTCTTGTAGCCCCCACCGAAATTTTAGCACAACAACACTACAGCGGTATAAAAGCACTATTGGCGCCTCTTGATATCGAAATTGGTTTACTCACCGGGTCTGTAACCAAGAAAGCGCGTGAACCACTATTTGAAAAACTGGCAAATGGTCAATTGCAAATACTTATTGGCACCCATGCTGTTCTCGAAAAAACTGTAAATTTTAACCAACTCGGACTGGCTATAGTCGATGAACAGCACCGTTTTGGTGTGGCACAGCGTGCTAAACTTTGGCGAAAAAACAGCAC
>JBDQNA010000144.1:0-2922 GCA_040261965.1 Flavobacteriaceae bacterium | reverse complement strand
ACGCTAGAATGTGGAACAGACGAGGCTGGTCGTGGCTGTTTGGCGGGACCTGTAACTGCAGCAGCCGTGATCCTACCCCCATCTTATACGCATCCACTGCTTAACGATTCCAAAAAGCTCACCGCAAAACAACGCCTTAGCCTAAGAGAAGAAATCAAAAGCGTGGCACTCGCCTATGGCATTGCACATGTGTCCCCACAAAGAATTGACGAAATCAACATACTTAATGCTTCCATAGAAGCCATGCAGCTTGCCATAACCGCCATGACGCTTGAGCCCGAAACCATACTCGTAGACGGCAATAAGTTCAAACCCTATAAAGACATCCCCCATCGCTGTATCATAGGAGGAGATGGGAAATACCTCAACATAGCTGCAGCCTCTATATTGGCAAAAACTACCCGAGATGACCTCATGCTCGAATACCACCAAAAGCATCCGCACTTCGGATGGGATACCAACAAAGGCTACCCAACCCCCAAACACCGCAACGGCATTCAAACACACGGCGCTGTTGACATACACCGTAAAACTTTTGCATTATTGCCAAAACAACTCTCTTTAGATTTATAAATTTGCACTATGAATCGATTATTGCTATTTGCTGTCTTCGCCCTTTTGATTGGCTGTCAATCCAAACAAAACACATCAGGCTCACTACTGGGTTATTTGCCAAACAATGCCGTGGTGGTGCTAAAAAGCAACTCTTTTACATCCCTGCATGAGTATAGCAACCAACAAGACGCCGCCATGGCAGCTGCTACCCTACTGCCAGAATTCTTCGAAGAACTAAACCAAATAGCACCCAACACTGCTGGACAATTGAGCTTTCACACCGAAGGAAAAGGCCAACTTATTCCGTTACTAATAAGCCAACAACAACCCGTTTACTCCGATTCGGTAGCCGTGGATACCCTCCAGTACAACAAAACACAGCTACTCAAAAGGAATTCCAATCCACCAAGCTTCTACGCCACTTGGGACAGCCTTCACTTTAGCTCACCTAGTAAATTGTTGTTGGAAAGTAGCATAAGGCTTCGTTCAACACCCAATAGCATTGATATTGAACTTGAGCAGCTTTACGAAAACACCACAGAAGACCATACCTTTTTTGTATCTCAAAACATTGCCCCTTATTTTAATACACTTTTTGAAGACATGAATCCTATACCTTGGTCGCAGTGGAGCAAATGGACAGCCCTGGTGCCAACGGTCAACAGCAACGGGGTTTATATGCAAGCCTATGGCGTGATGGATAGCAGCGGTGCTTCGCGTCTTTCTTTTCTTAAAAATCAAGATAGTAGCTTACAAAATCTAGCGGCACATATACCGAGTAGCGTTAGTACAGTTCAAGCCTTTAGTTTTGATTTGGACACCTACAAAAAGGCCTCACTCCGCTTTAAAGCGGTACTCAACCTGCCCGAAACTGTTATGGATTCGCTTTTAATGGATGCCACACAGCTTGCCCAATTACAACTCGGAAATGAAACCTTAGTATTGGTGAAAACAAATAAAGCGCCTGATGATATCAAGCAAACCTTGGCAAAAAAATCTAAAGCGCAATTCACAACGGAAGCACAAACGCTCTATGCTTTTTCCGATGATAACAGTATCACAAATCTACTGCCACCAATTCTTAAGCAAAACACCTATGCTTTTGCTACATTACTAAATGAACATCTCTATTTGGGAACGTCTAAGACCGCACTAGAATCCTTGATTTACGCGCTTAGCAAAGATGATGTTTTGATGCAGAATGAAGGCTTTCAAACCTATGTCAAAACCCTACCCACCCGCAGTAGTTTTTGGGGATGGTCCGCGCCAGCCTATTTTGAAGCCCAAGTAAAAAAAATGATGCTAGCCCTACGCAAAGTAGCGCTTGGCGCATTTAGACAAGCAGACTATGTGGGTACCGTGGAAGGCGAAGTGTTTTATGTGGCCTTAAGTCTTCAAAAACCCAACGATGAAGGTAAAAAGACGCAAGCCGTTGAGCTGGCTGGCACTGCTACTTTCAACACGCCTGTGAGTTGGGGTCCCTATGCCGTACTCAACCATAAAACCCAAGCCCTGGAATGGGTGGTTCAAGACGAGGAAAATCAACTTTATTTATTGGACACAACCGGCGAGGAGATTTGGAAAAAACAACTCGATGGTGTTATTTTAGGCCCTGTTTACCAAGTGGATCTATATCGCAACAAACGACTACAACTGGCTTTTACAACAGACAAAAGCTTTCAGGTTTTAGATCGCAACGGCAATCCAGTTTCAGGATATAACAAAAAAGGGATGCGTACATCCAGCACCCTTGGCATTTTTGACTACGACAACCAACGCAACTACCGCCTTGTATTGAACTACGGCAATAACTTGAGTATGTATGACAGAAGCATGAAAAAGGTAAGCGGTTGGCGTAAAACCAAACTAAAAAGTGCACTTAAATACCCTGCTAAACACATTCGTATTGGCAACCGAGACTATATTGCCCTTGTGCAAAAATCAGGCAAAGGAGAGCTGCTACATCGCACGGGAAAAACACGTATTAAAATTCCAACAGACGTAAAGCTAACACAAGACATCTATCCTTATCAAAGTGGTTTTGTAAGCATAGACGACAAGAACAGGCTTGTTCAAATCAGCACCACAGGAAAACTGACCAAAACAGCACTGCCCTTTGAGACACGGTATACCATAGCAGCAAACCGGAATACACTGGTTACGTTAACCGAAAATAAAGTCAATATAAATAATCAGTTGGTGGAGTTGGATTTTGGAGTCTATGCCACTCCACAAATTCAGGTGGTCAACAACAGAACTTATATCCTAATTTGGGACAATCAATCCGACAAGGTTTATGTATTTGATCGAGATGCCAAGCTCCTAGATAGTTTTCCTGTAATTGGTCGCAAATGGGCAATGTTAGGT
>JBDQNA010000055.1:0-7252 GCA_040261965.1 Flavobacteriaceae bacterium | reverse complement strand
GCGGAGCAATAATCTTGGGGGTATCAGTTGCGGCAACGGCAGCACTTGTTCTGCCGTGAAAGGCGTTTTTAAAAGCAACTATTTTTGATTTACCCGTATGGAAAGAGGCCAGTTTGAGTGCGTTTTCATTGGCTTCGGCTCCTGAACTACACATAAACATCTGATAACCATCACATCCTGACTGTGCTTCAATTTCATCAGCCAGTTGAGTTTGTAATGGATTTTGAATGGCGTTGGAGTAAAATCCAATACGTGATATTTGTTTTTTAAGCCTACGATTATATACGGGATTTTGGTGTCCAATACTGATCACTGCATGACCTCCATATAAGTCTAGATACTTTTTTTTATCTGCCCCATAGACATAAACCCCTTTGGCTTTAACGGGTGTCACTTCATAAAGAGGGTATACATCAAATAATGGCATAACTAGTCTTGTGCTATTTCGTTAATTTTTTTGAATGAGGATACAATTCCTTGTATCAGCGATGAACTCAAGCCTTGGTGTTCCATTTCGTTTAAACCCTCAATGGTGCATCCTCTAGGTGTGGTTACTTTGTCGATTTCTTCCTCGGGATGCGCACCTGTTTCGATAAGCAGAGATGCTGCACCCATAGCTGTATGCATAGACATTTTCATGGCTTCGTTGGCATCAAACCCAAGTTGCACACCTCCTTGGGTAGTGGCACGAATCAATCGCATCCAAAAGGCAATCCCAGAAGCACATATTACAGTTGCTGCACGCATATGTTGCTCTTCTATTACGATACTTGTTCCCAAGCCGTTGAAAATGGCTTCGGCTATAGGCAAGCGTTCTGCACCTTTTTTATTGGCACATAGACAGGTCATAGATTTTCCAACAGAAATGGCTGTGTTGGGCATAGACCTAATCATGAATACATCAGTACCCAAAGTTTCCTCCATTTTAGCTAAAGAAAAGCCCGTTACGGTAGAAATAAGCACATGGTTTTCGTGTAACAAATCTTTGATTTCTTTTAGCAATCCAACCAATTGTCTTGGTTGAACGGCAAGGATGATGATATCCGATTCTTGTACGGCTTTTTTGTTGTCAGCTGTCACATACGTATTGGCGTATTCTGTCCAAGATGCGATGTTCTCAACTGATCTACGTGTTAAATAAAGTTGTGTAAGACTGTTGTTTGTGATAAGCCCTCGTCCAATGCTTAGTCCTAGATTTCCGGCTCCTAAAATGGCTATTTTCATAATTAAAAAGAAGTTGATTTTAAATGTAATCCTGTTGTTTGATCTAACCCGAACATAAGGTTCATGTTTTCTATGGCCTGACCCGATGCCCCTTTTAATAAGTTATCAATAATACTGGTGACCAATAGTTGTCCTTCGTGTATGTGCAAATGAACCATACATCTGTTGGTGTTTACGACTTGTTTGAGTGCCAATGGTGTGTGGCTTACAAATGTAAATGGGCAGCCACTGTAGTAATCCTCAAAGATGGCATAGGCATCTTCCAAGCTTCCGTCAAAAGGGGTATAGGCCGTTGCAAATATTCCTCTGGTAAAGTTTCCTCTAATGGGAATAAAATGCAATTTGGCAGCACTGCCTTGTGCGTGCCCAATGGTTTCGCCTATTTCGCCCAAGTGCTGATGTACAAAAGGCTTGTAGTAAGAGATGTTATTGTTTCTCCAGCTAAAATGACTGGTGGCAGAGGGAACAGCACCGGCCCCAGTACTCCCCGTGATTGCATTTATATGCACATCTTGGGTTAGTTTTTTTGCTGCTGCTAAAGGTGCCAACGCCAATTGAATGGCTGTGGCAAAACAGCCCGGATTAGCAATAGCTTGTGCCGATTTTACCTGATCTTTGTTTACTTCTGTAAGTCCATACACATAGGAACGTCCCATAAAATCACGATCATCTTTAAGTCTAAAATCGTTACTTAAGTCAATGATTTTAGTGTTGTCATTTACTACGTTGTCGTGTAAAAAGGCAGCTGAATTGCCATGTCCAAGGCATAGAAACAAAACGTCTACTTCTTGGTTGAGTTCCGAAGAGAAGGGCATGTCCAGAATTCCCATTAAATCTGTATGGGTGTCAGAAACGGCTTTTCCTGCTCTTGTAGTGCTGTATATAAAATCGATGTTTGTGTTGGGGTGCAACACCAACAATCGCAGGAGCTCACCACCTGTATATCCTGCGCCGCCTACAACGCCTACACTAATGTTATTTATTGACATGCTGATAAATTTTTCCGGCATTGGCCGATAGTTTTATAAATCCTTTTGCTTCCTCTGCGGTCCACGCTTCATTGGCTTCTCCATAGGTACCAAATGAATTGTCCATTAAGTCGAACTCTGACTCGATGCCGTCAAGTGTGAATCGGTAAGGGTGGAGTGTGACAAAAACAGTCCCTGTTACCGTTTGCTGGCTGTTGCTTAGTAAAGCTTCGAAGTCTCGCATTACAGGGTCTAGGTATTGACCTTCGTGTAACATCATGCCGTAATAGGAACCGATATAGTCTTTATGATGGAGCTGCCATTTGCTTAAGGTGTGTTTCTCCAACAGGTGGTGCGCTTTGATGCTTACCAGAGCGGCAGCAGCTTCACAACCAACACGCCCTTTGATCCCAATGATGGTGTCGCCAACGTGAATGTCTCTGCCGATGGCAAAAGCAGCCGTAAGTTTTTGTAACTGTTGAATGGCTTTAACTGGTTCATAATTGATATTGTTAATTCCGACCAATTCCCCCTTGTCAAAATGCAAGGAAATTTTTTCAGCTGTTTTCTTTTCACACGCACTAGGATATGCGCTGTCGGGTAGTGGTTCTCGAGATTTTAGGGTTTCACTACCACCAACTGATGTTCCCCACAAGCCTTTGTTGATGGAATATTGTGCTTTTTCCCAAGACCAATCTACTCCGTGTCCCTTCAAATAAGCGATTTCGTCTTCTCTTGAAAGCTTTTGGTCTCTGATTGGTGTAATGATTTCAATTTGTGGCGCTAGGGTCTGAAAGATCAAATCAAAACGCACTTGGTCGTTTCCAGCTCCTGTGCTTCCATGTGCAATAGATGTTGCGCCAATCTTTATGGCGTGGTTTACAATTGCAACCGCTTGGGTAACACGTTCGGCACTTACCGAAAGGGGATAGGTGCTATTTTTGAGTATGTTTCCAAAAATGAGGTATTTAACGATGTCTTGATAAAACGTTTCAACCGCTTCGATGCTGGTGTAAGTGCTTGCACCCAAAGTCAATGCTTTGGATTCCAAAGCTGATACTTCAGCAGCATCAAAACCGCCGGTTTTTACACTAACGGCATGTACTTCATATCCCGCCGCGCTTAACGACTTTACACAATAGGAAGTATCCAGTCCTCCACTGTATGCTAAAACTAATTTCTTGTTCATTTTATATCTCGTTTAAATGCGTTTTTAAAAGATTGTAACCTACCCACAATACCATTAGATCCTTTTTTTGAAGGATCGTATAGCATACCTGTACACAAACACATGGTTTGTTTTGTTCTTGTTAATACATCGTAATTTTTACATGTTTGGCAGCCTTTCCAAAAAGCAGGATCGTCTGTCAGTTCTGAAAAGGTAACGGGCTTATAGCCTAAGTCGTAATTGATTTTCATAACCGGAAGACCAGTAGTAATACCAAAAATCTTGGCACCAGGATACTTTTCCTTGGTGTAGTTAAAAATTTGTGTTTTGATTTTTTTGGCAAGACCAATCCCTCTAAAGGTTGGAGAGACAATAAGACCAGAATGTGCTACGTATTTTTCATGTCCCCATGCTTCAATATAGCAGAAACCCGCAAAGGTTTCTCCTTCTAGTGCAATGATCGCATTGCCAGATTCGATTTTTTGTTGAATATACGCTGGCGTGCGACGTGCAATTCCTGTTCCACGCACTTGTGCTGAACTTGAAATGGTTTCCGAAATGATTGTTGCATACTTAACGTGCATGCGCTTTGCTACTTGAATTTCCATGCTACTGGATTGAAAAGAAAAAATTAGACTGAAAAAAAAACGGAGAGGGAAACCGGACACACCTAAGTTTCATATACAGTGAATTACCCCAAGGGGCGACGAGCGCGCGGGGAGAAAGTGATTCGTGAAACTTGATTTACAGACACAGTGCAAATATATATTTTTTTTTAAAGCGATGATGCTATCGCTATTAATTAAGTAATTTTGTTTCATAAGCGAGGAAAAAATTGGTAATACGCTCAAAAACAGTCTTTAACGTAAAAAACTATCCCGATATCAAGGCTCAACTCTTGGATTGGGCTAGGGGTTCCACACCTATTGCATGGTATGATTCCAACAATTATCCCCACCTAAACAACAATTTTGACGCTATTCTTGCCCTAGATACAATTAACGAAAACCCTTGGATTACCTCCCAAAAAGTTTTGCAAAGCGTTTTGGGAACGGATTGGCTTTTTGGTTTTTTTAGCTATGAATACAATGCAGCTTGGGAGCAAGTTACCCCCACCAATCCTGCTTTTCTGTCTGTGCCCAAACTTCAATTTTTTAGGCCCAAAAAATTATGGCTGCTCAAAGGGGATCAACTTACGGCACTTTATTTAGAAACAGATAATCCAGCAGTTGACTTTGAGCATATCATAAATAGAGTAGTTGACGATGAACCCGCATTGAAAGCTATTGACTTATCACCACGTATCAGTAAGGATATCTATTTGCAGCATGCAACTGCGCTAAAGCAACATATCATGCGTGGAGATATTTATGTGGTAAATTACTGTATGGAATGGTATGCTGATGATGTGGATGTTTCGCCTATGGTCTTGTTTAAGGCACTTAATCGAATTGGCAGGACTCCTTTTTCTGCCTTTCTTTCATTTGATGACAAGTATTTGATGTCAGCCTCACCCGAACGTTTTTTACAACGCAGAGGAGATACGCTTACATCTCAACCCATAAAGGGAACTGCTGCAAGACACCAAGATATTTTAATAGATAAATCGGTTGCCGAGGCACTTAAACTAGATGCCAAAGAACGTTCCGAAAATATTATGATAACAGATTTGGTTCGCAATGACCTCTCTAGAATAGCCCAAAAAGGCTCTGTTGAAGTAAGTGAGCAATGCGCGGTTTATCCCTTTGCCCAGGTGCATCAGATGATTTCAACCGTAAAGGCTCAATGCAATTCCGCTTTTTCCTCTTTGGATATCGTCAACGCCTGTTTTCCTATGGGCAGCATGACTGGGGCACCCAAACAACGCGCCATGGAACTTATCAATCAGTACGAACACAGCCAACGTGGGCTGTACAGCGGAGCAGTGGGTTATTTTGCTCCAAATGGTGATTTTGATTTTAATGTCGTTATCCGAAGCCTTGTTTATGATGCTACTTCCAAGTACCTGTCCACACATGTGGGAAGTGCACTTACCGCCGCTGCAGATCCATCAAAAGAATACGACGAATGTCAACTTAAGGTCAAAGCTATTAAACGAGTTCTGGCAAACAAAGAAACAGCATACAATCCTCATGGCACAAAGGTTTAGAGACCATATTGCTTCACTCTTGGTTACACCCAAAAAACATCGCTTCTTGTTAGGGGTTAGTGGAGGTGTAGACAGTGTGGTATTGGTACATTTAGTATACAGCCTACAATTGGACTTTGGTATTGCTCATGTGAACTATGCCTTGAGAGGGGCTGAAAGCGATGCCGATGAGCAGTTGGTTCGTGACTTGGCAGATTCACTTGGTGTTGCTTGTCATGTTGCTCAGGCACCTATAGCCCCCGATGCTTCGGGTATTCAGGCAAGGGCACGTGACTTACGTTATCATTGGTTTAGGGAAGTTTTGAAAAGCAGTGCCTACGACACTATACTTACGGCCCACCACGCAGACGATCAGTTAGAAACATTTTTTATGCGCCTAATGAGAGGCAGCGGACTAGAAGGCTTAGGAGGGATTCATGAAAAAAATGACATTTTAGTTCGCCCGTTATTGCCTTTTTTTAAAGCTGAAATTTTGGCTTATGCCAAGAAAGAAAAACTCAATTGGCGTGAGGACGTATCAAATAGCGCTACCAAATACTTGCGCAATGCGATTCGCCAAAATGTACTGCCTCACTTCAAGGAACTTTCTGCAGATGCAGCTGCCAATACATTGATGAGTATGCAGCATCTGCGTGATGCCTTTGAAGGAATAGCATCACAACTGCAAAATATAAAAGCGGCATGGACAAAGCAAGGGGAAACATTTGTTATTCCTCTAACGTCCATTGGTGTATTGAATCCTAAAAGCTTTTGGTTACATCATTTGTTTGCTCCCTATGGTTTTGATGTCAAAGAAGTAGAAAAGCTGCTGAAAACGCATGCAGGAAAAAAATGCACTTGTGATAAATATGTTTTAACACGAGAACGCGATCATCTAATTTTAGCTCCCATCGCCCCAACTGTTTCAACGGAACAAGACTATTTCTTGGTTTCCGAAAAAGGCATCGAAACCCCTATTGAATTAAAAATTTCAACAGTAGCTAGCACGTATAAACCCACAGCTAAGTGTGTTGTCTTTGATAAGGAAAAGCTAGATTTTCCTTTGATTTTAAGACGTTGGAAAACAGCTGATGTGTTTTACCCTACTGGAATGACGGGGAAGAAAAAAGTAGCTAAATTCTTTAAAGACGAGAAAATGTCTGCGAGAGAAAAAAAACAACAATGGTTGTTGTGCTCGGGAGATGACGTTGTTTGGGTGGTAGGCAAACGAATAAATCGTAAGTTTGAGGCTTCAGCTAATACAAATATGCTCCAAATAACACTTGTATGAGATATTTCCTTTTCCTTTTTTCTTGCTTGAGTTTCTCTTGGGGGCAAGACCCCGTCAAATGGAGTGCGCAAGCAAGACAAACCGATACCAACACCTATGATGTAATTCTCAAAGCCAACATTCAGGACAATTGGAAGTTGTATGACGTTAGCCTACCCGAAGGGGGACCTTTGCCAACTGTACTTCTTTGGAAAAACGCAACAACCGTTGATTCACTACAAGGAAGCAAGCCCAAAATGGGTTATGATGTTATTTTTGAAATGGATCTGGCTTATTATACCCAAGAGTTGATGTGGGTTCAGTCAGTTACTACAGAAGCCAATATCATCGAACTGCTCATTGAGTACCAAGCCTGCGACGATAAACTTTGTATTTTTAGGGAAGAACCTTTGGCTATTCCTACCGACGGCTCCTTGGTCAATGCGGTTGAACGCGACCTTACTGATGTGCAATTTGGTGGGAATAACCTAAAG
>JBDQNA010000064.1:0-6792 GCA_040261965.1 Flavobacteriaceae bacterium | reverse complement strand
TCGTTGGACTCAGTGGATTTTTTCTTTGCTTTTTGATGCTTGGTATGATAAAAGTCAGGATAAAGCTCGAGAAATAGCTACGCTTGTAGCACATCTTGAAAAGGATGGAACTAAAAATTTAAATGCTGTTTGTGACGAGGACACACCAGCACTAACGGCTGAGGCATGGAAGCAAATGGATAGCGTTTCGCAGGAGCAATTCCTGTTGTATTATCGACTAACTTATTTGGCAGAAACAGAAGTAAATTGGTGCCCTGCTTTGGGCACTGTACTAGCCAATGACGAGGTCGTTCAAGGGGTTTCTGAACGAGGCGGGCACCCAGTGGAACGTAAGAAAATGAAGCAGTGGAGCATGCGTATTACTGCATATGCCGACCGATTGCTTGAGGGACTGAACGAAATTGATTGGCCCGAACCACTCAAAGAAATGCAACGAAATTGGATTGGCAAATCTGTGGGTGCAAGTGTTCGTTTTCCAATAGAAAATAGTCACCGCCAAATAGAAGTATTTACCACCAGAGCTGACACCCTTTTTGGGGTTACATTCCTAACTTTGGCTCCAGAACACGAATGGGTAGCTGAAATTACTTCTGATGCACAACGCGACGCCGTTACTGCCTATGTTGCCCAAACAGCCCAACGCAGCGAACGCGACCGTATGAGCGATATTTCACGTATAAGTGGCGTATTTACAGGTGCTTATGCCATTCATCCTATTACCACTGAAAAAGTACCCATTTGGATAGGAGATTATGTTTTGGCCGGTTATGGAACGGGAGCCGTTATGGCAGTGCCTTGTGGAGATCAGCGAGACTTTGATTTTGCTAGGCATTTCAAGCTGCCAATTAAGAACATTTTTAAAGGTGTTGATGTTTCACAAGCTGCTTTTTCTGATAAAGAAAAAACCGTGATCGCAAACTCAGATTTTCTCGACGGTCTTTCATATGCCGATGCTACCCAAAAAATTATTGCGCACTTAGGCGCAACAGCTATGGGAGAAGGCGCTACTACCTATCGTTTGCGTGACGCAGTTTTCAGTAGACAGCGGTATTGGGGCGAACCTATTCCTGTATATTTTGTTGGGGGCCTTCCAAGGCTTATTCCAGAAAAGTACCTTCCATTAGAACTGCCGGAAGTTTCAAAATATTTACCCACTTCAGATGGCGCACCACCACTAGGCAACGCCACACACTGGGCGTGGGATACAAAGCAAAACAAGGTGGTTTCTAACGACTTAATTGACAATGAACATGTATTCCCGTTGGAACAGAACACCATGCCAGGTTGGGCGGGTAGCTCTTGGTATTTTAACCGCTATATGGATGCTCAAAATAACGAGGCTTTTGCAAGTCCAGCCGCTTTGCACTATTGGAAAGAAGTAGATCTTTATTTGGGCGGAAGCGAGCATGCTACAGGCCACTTACTCTACTCGAGATTTTGGCAGTACTTTATGTATGACTTGGGGCTTGTTCCCGTAAAAAACTTTGCTAAGAAACTTATCAATCAAGGGATGATATTGGGTGAAAGTGCTTTTGTTTATCGCCTTGCCGATACCCAAACATATCTTTCAAAAGGACTTTGTAAGGGGCAGAAGGTAGTTCCTGCTCATGTAGATGTTTCTTTGGTGTCGCCTCAAAATGAATTGAATATTGAGGAAGTTAAAAAATGGCAACCCCATTTTGCTGATGCTACATTTGAATTGGAAGATGGCAAGTACATTGTTGGGCGTGAGGTAGAGAAAATGTCGAAGTCAAAGTACAATGTTGTCAATCCAGACGCTATTTGCGATCAATATGGAGCCGATACCCTGCGTATGTATGAAATGTTTTTAGGCCCCATAGAACAAGCCAAACCTTGGAATACAGCAGGAATTTCAGGCGTCAGTAGTTTCTTAAACAAGTTTTGGCGATTATTTCACCAATCGGATTCCTTTGGCGTAAGTGAAGAGAAGCCTTCAAAAGTATCTCTAAAAACACTGCACAAAACCATTGAAAAAGTGACACAAGATATTGAGTCTTTTTCTTTGAATACCTCGGTTAGCGCATTTATGATTGCAATCAACGAACTTACTGCTGAAAAGTGTAATCAGCGTGAAATTCTAGAGCCATTGACCATACTTCTTGCGCCATTTGCTCCACATATTTGTGAGGAGCTTTGGGCATTATTGGGACACTCAACGTCTATTGCAACGGCTGTATTTCCTGTAGCAAACCCTATCTATTTAAAAGATGACTCCAAGGAATATCCAATAAGCTTTAATGGAAAAATGCGGTTTACACTCGTTTTAGGAACAGATTTGAGCAAGGAAGAAATTGAAGCTGCTGTGCTGCAAGACGACCGCACCCAAACCTATTTAGCTGGGAAAACGCCTAAAAAGGTAATTGTCGTCCCTACTAAGATTGTGAATATTGTTATCTAGCATGATAAATCCAGAATACATAGGCTTTATTGCTGCTACGCTTACTACATCTGCTTTTTTACCACAAGCATTTAAAATATGGAAATTTAAAACAGCTGACGGTTTGTCACTCAGTATGTATCTAGTTATGGGTACTGGCACTTTGAGTTGGCTGGTGTATGGTTTATTGATTGAAAGTCCTTCTGTAATTGTTGCCAACTGTATTTCTTTTTCTGTCATTTTATTTATTATTATCTTTATAATACGCTCAAAAAAGTAGCATGGTATTGTTTTTGTCATGTAAATATTAAAAAATAGTTATGCTGGAATATTATATAATAATTGCCTTATTTGCTGGTGCTAGCATGTGGGTTCAAGGCAAATTGAAGTCAAAGTTTAAGAAGTACAGTAAGATACAGCTAAGCAACCAAATGTCTGGTAAGGAAATAGCCGAAAAAATGTTGGCTGACCACGGGATTCGCAATGTTGAAGTTACCGCTGTCCAGGGCAGACTAACAGATCACTATAATCCTAAAACGAAGACGGTAAACCTAAGTGAGAGTGTGTATCATGAAAGAAACGCTGCTGCTGCAGCTGTGGCTGCCCATGAATGTGGTCATGCCGTACAACACGCCCAAAGCTATGATTGGTTACAGTTTCGTTCGCTTTTGGTCCCTGTTGTAAGCGTGGCTTCACGAATGTCAATGTACATTATTTTTGGCGGATTTGTGTTAGGTCTAGGTTCTGCAATGGGTTATAATCTAGCTGTTGCAGGAGTGGTGCTGTTTGGATTGGGCACCTTGTTTAGCTTTGTTACACTGCCAGTTGAGTATGACGCAAGTAAGCGTGCATTGGCTTGGTTGCAACGCAAAAACATGGTCAATCAACGTGAATATGCCATGTCAAAAGATGCCTTAAATTGGGCAGCAAGAACCTACGTTGTTGCTGCAATAGGTTCACTAGCTACCCTTGTTTATTTTGCCCTCAGTGTGGCAAGTGGTTCTAGGCGTTAAATGCTGATTTGACGATCAATTTGTTGATGTAGAGAGATAAAGGTTTCTGTTCTTGAAACCCCCTCAATTGATTGGATCTTATGATTGAGTAACTGCATTAAATGCTCGTTATTTTCACACAAAATCTTAATTAAAATGCTCCAGTTTCCTGTGGTATAGTGGCATTCTACAACTTCAGTAATTTTCTTCAATTGTGCTACTGCCTCTGGATTTCGCATGGCTTTGTCCAAATAGACCCCAATGTAGGCGGTTGTGTTATAACCAAGGGATGCAGGATTTAGTTTCAAATAGCTTCCCATAATCAGCTTGCCATCTTCTAGTTTTTTGATTCGTTGGTGTACGGCCGAACCAGACAGATCAAGTTGTCTTGCTATTTCTTGTACGGGTGTCCTTGCGTTTTCCATCAACACCCGTAATATGGCTTTGTCTATGCCGTCTAACGAAATTTTTTTGTCCTCTTTTTTCAATACCTTTATATTGGGAGTATAAATCTAGTAAACTATTTTAGAAGAAAATCACATGAAGTATAAACTGTTACAAATTTTTGGCGTGCTTTTTTGTGGAAGTGCTGTTGTCCTTGGTGCTTTTGGCGCACATTTTTTATCGGATGTGCTTTCTGCAGAGGCCCTTAAATCTTTTGAGGTGGGTGTGCGTTATCAGTTTTTTCATGGACTGGCATTGCTTTTTTTGAGTCTATCTCCTAATTCAAAAAAGGCTATATTGAGAACTGCTCTACTCTTTGTAATGGGCACCCTGCTATTTTCTATCTCTATTTATTTGTTATCCCTGTCAACCATGTATGGTGACACGGGGCTGCCAGCTCTTCTAGGTCCTGTAACCCCAATAGGTGGAGTATTGCTTTTACTAGGGTGGGTGAATTTGCTTGTTGGGTATATAAGGGCTTAAACTAGCGCTTGTTAGCCTTTGCTATATAATCGTCTAAGGCTTTGGTCATGGATGGATTTTCGGCTGTAGGCGCCAAGATATCTATACGCAAATTTTTATCCAAAGCTGCTTTTTTTGTTGAAGTTCCAAACACTGCTATACGAGTATCATTTTGCTCAAAATCAGCAAAATTATGAAACAATGATTCTATTCCAGAGGGACTAAAAAACACCAAAATATCGTAATAAACGTTTCGTAGATCAGATAAATCACTGATGACCGTTTTATAAAAAACCCCTTTTGTCCAGTTGATGCCCGTAGCGTCTAGCTTTTCAGCAATGGTGGCTTTAAGTCTATCAGAACAAGGAAGGAGAAAAGATTCGTCTTTGTATTTAACAACCTCTTTTAACAGCTCCTCCAAGGTACGCTTTCCAACATAAATTTTGCGTTTGCGATACACGACATATTTCTGCAAATAGTATGCAACCGCTTCAGATTGACAAAAATAGCGCATGGTACTAGGTACTGTGTAGCGTAATTCTTCAGCCAAACGAAAGAAATGGTCAACAGCATTCCGACTTGTAAAAATAATGGCACTAAATTGAGTGATGTCAATTTTTTGTAAGCGAACTTCTCTTGAAGACACTCCCTCAACGTGTATAAAGGGCCTAAAGTCTATGCTAACCTTGCGTTTTTCAATAAGCTGGTTGTACGGAGAATTTTCGATCGATGGTGCAGGTTGAGAAACCAAAATGGTTTTAACTTTTACCGGTTTTGTCAAAACTTGAGTATGTGTAATACTAGCCATATAGGGGCAATTTCAGAGGTGCAAATATACAAAATAATATAGACCGGCATAACGTTAAGATGCTTAAAATACAGTTTTATCATATTGAGATGAATGGCTAAAACAGCTATCGCATAGCCTGAGGCAAAAACTATTGATGGTATTTCGCCAAATCCACCGAAAGCCAAACCAAAGAGTAAGCAGCCATATAAAAAGGTTAATTTCTCTTTGTTTAAGCTGCGTATGTGAACTATCCTGAAGAACGCTTCTTGCCTGTTAAAAAAAGACATAAAGCTACCCTCAAGGAATGTCTTCAATATCCAAAAAATCATAAAACCACCTGCATAATACAAGACTTCTTGGTCAAAGCTTAATGTAGAAAAGCTCTTGTTTTGAAATACCCGAACGACAAGACCAAATATCAGACTCCTCAAAACAAAAGTGAGTATTGAAACTCTCTTTGATAAGTTGAAAGGCTTATTAAGTTCTTCTATTTTTCCAATCCCAACCCAAAAACACATCATGGAATTTAGGCGCCAGGGATTGGCGAGTTTAAGTGCAGTAAGTAGCGCCAAAGCCAAAACCAAATAAAGGCCGTAATTGTGATCGCTAAGTTCACGCAATTGATACATACCACAAAAGTATCTAAATTTTTAAGGGTTATCCACTTATTTAAATGCGTATTTTAGCTGTATATGAACGCAACAGTTGTAGTCATCCCTACTTATAATGAGGCAGCGAATATTCAAGGCATCATACATGCTGTTATGGATTTGCCCGTCCCCTTTGATCTCCTGGTTGTTGATGACAACTCCCCCGATGGTACTGCTACTATAGTTCAGGGTTTACAGGCAATATTTCCACAACTTCATTTAGAAGTGCGACAAAATAAAGAAGGACTCGGACCAGCTTATATTCAGGGATTTAAGTGGGCTATGGATAAAGGCTATACCTATCTTTTTGAAATGGATGCAGATTTTTCTCATCCGCCCAAAGCACTTGCACCCATGCTGGCACTACTTGAAGCAAATAAGGCTGATGTAGTTGTAGGTTCTAGATACAAAAAAGGAATACGTGTACGCAAATGGCCTTTGAGCAGAGTTGTACTTTCTCTCGGCGCATCGCTATATGTCAGAATCATCACCGGTCTGCCTGTTGCTGATCCCACGGCTGGATTTGTTGGGTATACAACCAAGGCACTCTCAACACTTAAGTTAGATCATATCCGATTTAAAGGATATGCCTTTCAAATTGCACTTAAGTTTTGGTTGTGGAAAAAAGACTTCCGAATTGTCGAATTCCCCATTACTTTTACCGACAGAACTGCCGGGGATTCAAAAATGAATACTTCTATCATTAATGAGGCTATATTTGGTATTATTGGTATGAAATGGCGCAGTTTATTTAAAAAACAAACATGAGTAACATATTAATTAAGGGTGCAAAAGTGGTGAATGAGGGACAAATAGCATTACTAGATGTGCTTATTGAAGGGGAGCGTATTGTAGCTATTGCGGCCAATATGCCCATAACATCCGATATGGAAGTAATAGATGCGAGGGGTAAATTTTTACTTCCAGGCTGCATAGACGATCAAGTTCATTTTCGTGAGCCTGGCCTAACACATAAAGCTACCATAGGAACAGAATCAAAAGCTTGTTTGGCTGGAGGGATTACTTCTTATTTAGAAATGCCTAACACCCACCCAC
>JBDQNA010000013.1:0-14410 GCA_040261965.1 Flavobacteriaceae bacterium | reverse complement strand
TCAATGGGTACGTCCAAAGCTGTTAACACAAGTTTCTTATCGTCAATCATTTGCTCGGAGGTTAAATGCGCAGCGCCTAAAGGCAGTTCAAGTGTAAACGTACTTCCTTTTCCTGGCCTACTTGTAACACGTATTTGCCCTCCATGAATTTTGGCTAAGCTTTGTGAGAAAGATAGTCCTATCCCTACTCCTTGATTTCGTTTATTTTGATTATCCGCTTGATAAAAACGAGTAAAAATATTTTTTAATTCTTTTGGACTAATCCCCAAGCCGTTGTCGGTAACACATAAGGCCACATGACCCTCTGGATAGTTTTCGCTGAGATTTTCGACAACTACTTTAATGCTTATTTTTCCTCTATCAGGAGTAAACTTTAATGCATTTGACAATAAGTTATGTGTTATTTTTTCTAGTTTATTTATATCAATCCAGGCAAATATTTTTTCTTTTGGAAAATCATACTCAATCGATATGTTTTTTTTGTCTGCTAATGGATAAAATTGATCCACTATTTTCTCAATACTCCCCAAGACATTTATATGTGCGCAAACGAGTTGTATTTTTCCTTGCTCGAGTTTCCTAAAGTCAAGGAGCTGCTTGGTTAGTTTTAGTAAGTAATCTGCATTTCGTTGAATTGTTGCGTATGACTTTATACGATCTTCTTTTTTGAGCGAATCTACCTTGCTGATGAGCTTTTCAACCGGACCAAGAATTAGGGTAAGTGGTGAGAGCAATTCATGCGAAATATTAGTGAAGAATTCGAGTTTAGCTTTATTTAGTTCTTTTTCTTTTTCTTTTTCAAGTCGATCAAACTCTAATTTACGCTTTCGCCTTATATCGATAAGCGTGTATCGACCAAAAAGTAATAGCACAACAAAAAACAACAAAACATAGAGTACTTTGGCAGCTTTTGTCCAATACCAAGGTGGGTAAATGGTAATCCTTAATGAGGCCGGTTTGCTAGACCACGTTCCGTTATTATTACTGCCGTAAACGTTAAAAACGTATTCGCCTGCTGGTATGTTGGTGTAATTGGCAATTCTTAACTCTGAAGAGGTCTCAATCCATTCTTTATCAAACCCCTCAAGCTTGTATTTGTATTTATTTAACAATGGGTTGTCAAAATGAAGTGACGAAAAACTTAGTGAGAAGTTGTTTATGTTGGCATCCAAAAAAAGATGCTCGGTATGTGTTATGCTATTTTGTAAGTGCACTTTGTCATCGATCTTCTCAAGTGGCTTTATGGGCTCATACATAACATTTAAAGCTGTTAATACAGTTGATGGCGCTATGTCTACGGAAACCTTTTCGGCAGGCGTGAACACATTGATTCCGTTGATTCCGCCAAAAACCAATTCACCATTGTTCCTTTTAAGTGCCGAAATTTCACTCATTTCTGGATTTTGTAATTCGTTTACTGCATAGGTGTTATAGGTTTCATTGCGCGGATCAAAAGCAATGAGGCCATTGTTTGTTCCCACCCACAAAACGCCACTTTTATCTTCTGAAATGGAATTGATTACATCATCTGGAAAAAGATTATTTTGACGGTTGTAGCGTTTAAATCCGTTTACAGAACCATCGGCTGCTCGAATCATTTTGTTTAGCCCACCTCCGATAGTTCCAATCCATAGCGTTTTGTTTGAACTTTCAAAAATTTGCAAGATGTAATTACTTCCAATACTACTTATATCATTTGCGTTATGCCGGTAAGAAACAAATGTACTCTTGGAAATATCGGTACTGTTCTCATCCAGTTTATTTAAACCATTGTTTGTTGATAACCATAAAACCCCATAACTATCCCGATAGATATCTCGGATTATCTTCCCTGACAACTTCTTGTTTTCATTTGGCGATTCTATAAAAGTAAAGGATGTGTTTTTTCCATCTTCTGTCCATTTTGCCAAGCCCAAACCATAACCGTAGTACCCTATCCAAAGTTGGCCCTTACCTTCTCCTAAAATAGAGTGAATTGCCCTGTAGTTAACATTACTACCGTCAGTAGTGGGTCTATTATATTTTTTGAAACGAAAAGATGTTGAAGATGCATTGCGATTTAATTTAAGCATGTTTAAACCACCATTTTCGGTTGAAAACCAAAGGATGGAATTGTTACTATCAATTATATTTTCGGATATGGAAAAAACTTTATTTGAAGTAAGCCCACGATTGTTTTTTGTAAAAGTAAAAACATCAAAAAAATCATAGCGCTTATTTTTGTGATTTAAAAAGCTAAGCCCCCCTACTTCTGAACCTATCCAAAGGTTTCCAAATTGATCCTCATGTAAACTTCTAATTTTATTTCCACCCAAACTGTTTGGGGAACTGTCTTTATTGTAGTGCCCAAAACCAAATGTGTTGTTTGTTTTTTTATATATACCTCCTCCGTT
The DNA here is from genome assembly GCA_040261965.1 of Flavobacteriaceae bacterium. Lineage (GTDB taxonomy): Bacteria > Bacteroidota > Bacteroidia > Flavobacteriales > Flavobacteriaceae > UBA7446. The sequence continues at coordinate 12,017 of JBDQNA010000013.1, read as the reverse complement.
AGTTCCAACCCACAGATTTCCGGTTTTATCTAAAAAAACAGACTTAACCGAGTTATTTTTAAGTGTTAAAAAGTCAAGTGCTTCAAAATCGACGGTTTCAATGTGGAGCATATCCTCTTTATATACTACTGAAGACAGCCTATCATCAATCAAACACCAAAGCCTTCCCTCGTTATCAATTGTTGCTGCTTCATCTGTCACAGTTGCTGAAATGGCTGTTTTTAAATCATTAAAGTAGTAGCTAATATTATCATTGTTTAAGACCCACTTGGAGTCTCTAGCGCCTTCTAATTGGGCAACAAAATAAGAGTCGTTTTGTAACTGGAAGGACATATTTTGTAAGTGCAACTCTGCTTTCGTGTACTTTATCTCAAAAGTTCCCTGACTACTTTCGTAAAAAACTGCGTCATTCTTGACGTAAATTCGCTTTACATTAACTTCATTCTTTGGTTTATTCTCATTGATTAGAAGAAAAAACTTCATTTCATCAACATCTTCTGACAGTATTGCATAGCAAATTTTAGATTTGAACTGAACCCACAAAACACCATCTTCACTAATGATAATTCTGTTGGCATAATTCCCCATCTTTGAAGTGACTGAATTAAAACTTTTAAAGCGCTCTGTTTTTGAATTGTAAAGACTTAAGCCACCATCTAATGTTGCGATCCACAAGTTTCCAAAGGAATCTTTCTTGATATCCTGAACTATTCTTCCCGACAAGGTAGTGTCATTACCACTTATAGGCTTAAATACATCAAAATTGTATCCGTCAAATTTGTTAAGCCCATCATTAGTACCAAACCACAAGAACCCCTCATTGTCTTGAGTGATGCAGTTAATATCGTGTTGTGACAGCCCATCTTCTGCCGTGAAATTTTTAAAAAGATAAGGCTGCTTTTGGCTGTAACCCAAAAAACAAACAAGCAATATAAGCTGGCACAGAAAAGCAGTCGTCTTTTTCACGGGAATAAGATAAATGTGTTTAATTTAACTAAATTACATTTATTTAATTGAAACTTTAGGTAAATACGAACTAAAGCCTCTTCATAATATAAATATGATTATGTGCCGTATAAAAAAGAACATTACTAGAAGAGCTTTGGTATTGGTTTTTTGTTATTTGAATAATAATCAAGGGGGTAAATCCTTATTAAACAACACCAACTAATGAGAAAATTAATAAACATAGGAAGCACCACAATCCAAAAGCTTTTCCGCCATACGGTAATTACACTCATTACCCTGTTTAGCGTTACCGTTTTTGGGCAGAGCACTACTGTTAAAGGGACTGTTATTAGCGCTGAAGATGGCCAGCCTATTCCAGGTGTAAACATACAAATTGAAGGCACTGAAATGGGTTCCTCCACAGACTTTGATGGATTTTATTCTATTGAAGTAACTGAAGGTTCAACCCTTGTGTTCACATATATAGGCATGATGGAAGCCAAGGTTTTGGTTTCCCAATCCACCCACAATATTGTCATGGAAACCAGTACCACGGGATTAGACGAAGTAATTGTTGTGGGATATGGAACCATGAAAAAGCGAGAACTAACAGGTGCAGTTGCTTCTGTCAAATCTGAGGATATTGTTAAAACAGCAACATCAGATTTTGCTTCTTCTTTGCAGGGAAGAATGGCAGGTGTTAGCGTAAGACAAGGCAATTCAGCTCCGGGTGAAAATGCGCAAATCACTATACGAGGTATAACCTCATTCCAAGAAGGGGGTTCAGGCCCCTTATACGTTGTTGATGGAGTTACCTACATCGAAAATCCAAACATTACTCCTCAAGAAATAGAATCAATTGAAGTCCTAAAAGATGGTGCTTCGGCATCTATTTACGGATCCAGAGCATCTGGAGGTGTTATTCTAATTACCACCAAAAAGGGTAAAGAAGGATCAATGAATGTGGGTTTGGATTCGTATTACGGAGTCCAAAGTATAAACTCGGGTATTGCTTTAGCAAACACGACAGCGTCATTATACATCAACGACATATTATATCGATACCAAGAAACCAATACTTTTGATCCGCTCGAATTTAACAAAGACGGCTTATTGTTTAACACAGACTGGATGGGTGATTTGCAAGTGGATATGGCACCTATTCAAAATCATTCGCTGAGCGTAAGTGGTGGAAAAAATGGACTTACGTATAACGTAATTGGCACTTATTTTAGTCAAGATGGTTCGCTGTACAATTCCGATTACGAAAAATATTCATTGCGTTCCAACACCTACTTTAAAAAGAACAAGTTTAGTGCGCAAGCAAACCTCAGCCTAAATGTAAGTGATCAGAACAAGGAGCCCTATGCATTGATTTACGATGCCATTCGACTTCAGCCATATCGCAGACCTCTTGATGCAAACAGCGATAGCTTTACAATCGGAGGAACAAGTCCTGAAAATATTTCAAACTTCGCAGGAAAACTTAAACAAGAGAATGAAACCAAAATCAACTCGTTTAACGGAAATGTCCGTTTAAATTATGAAGTAATCGATGGGTTAAAATTAGGGGCAAATCTTGGAAAGTCACACTACAGCAAAAAAGATCGGTTTTTTAATCCTAGCTTTTTAATTTTTAACGAAGAAGGTGTGGAAAATCCCACCGCAAGTAACTACAATGCCCAGCTCAGACTAGGAGATGGCACCAACAGCAGAAGTATTGCTGAATTTACTTTAAACTACAACAAGAGTTTTAAAAAGCACCATATCAAAGTACTTATTGGTAATACATACGAAAAGTCCTCTTATGAATTTTATAGAACAGGCGCAGACAACATATCCAACAACATCACCCCTGTGCTTGGCAACGGCGACCCCATAGTGGCAACACACTTTATCAATAAAACGAATAGCATATCCTATTTAGGTAGGATAAATTATAATTATAACTGGAAGTATATGTTAACGGCTGTTATTCGTCGCGATGGTTCGAGTAATTTCGGAGCTTCTGAACGTTACGGGCTATTCCCCTCAATTTCTGGGGCATGGAACTTATCAAATGAGCCATTTTTTAGTAGTTTAAAAGACAAAATCTCCATGGCCAAGATCCGTGTTGGCTATGGAACTACGGGTAGCGACAGAATACCACCATATGCCTATAGTCCAGTGGTCATCTCAAACGTTGACTATCCATTAGGTGGTGAAAGTAATTTGGCATCTGGTATGACACAACCAGGGTATGCAGACCCTAACCTAAAATGGGAATCGAATCTTAGTAAAAACTTTGGTCTTGATATTGACTTTCAAGGAGGTAAAGCAGGTTTAGTAATTGATATCTACGAGCAAGACAAAAAGGATATGTTGCTAGCAATTGTTCCGCCAATCTCAGCGGGCTCTACGCCTGTTAGCGGACAAACCTATGATCGATTCCTCACCAATATTGGTAACTTACAGAACAAGGGTATCGAAATAGCAGGTCACCTAAATCAAGATTTTGGTGATGTTCGTATTAAATTTGGTGCAACATTCACAAAAAATGAAAACACAGTAGTTAGCCTTTCAAGAGAAGGTGAGTTTATTTTCGATGGCTATCCAAATATAATTCGTACCGGCCAAACAGAACCTGTTGCGGTGCTTGAGGCGGGATTGCCAGTGGGGGCATTTAAGGTTTATGAAACCTCAGGAACTATAAAAACAGATGCAGAGCTAAGCACTTACCAACAGTTGGTGCCTACGGCACAAAAAGGAGATTTACGTTATGTAGATTCAGATGGCGATGGTGCACTTACGGCAAATGACAAGGTATACAAAGGCTCTTACCAGCCCGATTTTGAATATGGATTTACAATCGACATGGACTATAAGGCTTTTGACCTTTCTGTGCAGTTATACGGAGTAGAAGGAAGTACGATTTACAACGGCGCTAAACAATTTGCTTACAGTATGAAACGCCACAGAGACTTGGTGTACAGCTGGACAGACCTAAATCCAACGTCTAATATCCCAACACCTCGTTCAAATATTGAACACCCCAATGTTCAAACATCTACCGATTTGTTTTTAGAGGATGGTTCATTCTTGCGTGTGCGAAATATTATTCTTGGTTATTCACTCCAAGAGGATATCCTTAAAAAAATAGGGGTTGACAAACTACGCATTTACGTAAGTGCACAAAATCCAATCACATTTACCAATTACACAGGTTTTGACCCTGAAGTTGGAAGCAACAATCCATTCACTGGCGGATTGGATCGTGGAAACTATCCCGTTTCCGCTACATACCTAACCGGCTTATCCATCTCATTCTAACGATTAAACAACCAGATATGAAATTATTCAATACATACACTTTAACAATAGTTGGGATCCTTTTCTTTCTAAGTTGTGATAAAGACTATTTAAACATTGAAAACCCAAACGATCTAAGTGCAGCTTCGTTTTGGTCAACTGAAGGGGAGGTCGAAAAAGGTCTCGTTGCTACTTATGGTGCATTACAACTACAAGGATTGCTAGGGGGTTCTTCAGCTATCCAACATCCTGTTCGCTCAGACGTTGGTCGCCCAAACAATTGGAACGCAAACGCTATTGGTTTGAACACCCTCACGTATAATGAAAACACGCAAATTGTCAGCAATCGTTGGCGTGATGCCTATATTGGTATCTATCGAGCTAATCAAGTTTTGGCTAACCTAGGCAATGTAGAAATGAGCGAAGCAGTCAGCATGCAAATTGAAGCTGAGACGAGATTCTTACGGGCATTCTTTTACAATTCGTTATACAGAGGATATAATGGAGGTAGCGTCATTATTCACACAAGTGTTCCAGAAATGAGAAATGATTTTTACAAAAAACCATCTCCTGCAAGTGAAGTAAATGCGCTTATTCTTCAAGATTTAGAGTTTGCATATCAGCACTTGCCACAGTCCTATGATAATAGTTCTGATGTAGGAAGGGTGACTTGGGGAGCTGCAACTGCCATGCTAGGTAAGTTTCACCTTAACGAGCATAATTATGAAGGTGCTAAAGAGTATTTCAAAGAAATTCTCGATAGCAATTTATATGCACTAACGACAGATATAGGCGACAATTTTGATGAAGAGCACGAATTTAATAGCGAGTCCATTTTTGAGGTAGCTTTCTCTATCGATGCTAAGCCAGGAACTTCTTATGGGGCTCAAGACGGACCTACGGGATCAGAGGCTACAAATAGAGCAATAGGTTTAGCAACAACTCAGGGCGGTGGGTATCGAACTGTTATGCCATCCTATTATATGACCATGCTTTTTAAAAATGATATCATGGACATGACAAACCCAATTAATGCTTCTCGAACTGGAACGGCTCAATATTCGATTCGGACTTCAGTTTCAGTAGCTATAGCTGATGATGACAATACATCCCTATATCAACGTTCCTCGGAAACGGGTGGTGCCTACAACAATAACGAAGCATCTTATTTAAAGAAATTCCAAAACTGGCATCTTGAACGTGAAAGCGACCTGAGTGTTTCTGGAATTAACGAACGTGTTATTCGTTTGGCTGATGTTATGTTGTTATATGCTGAATGTGTCTTACAAACAGACGGAGACTATACCGCTGCCTTAGGAATGGTAAATGACATTCGAACACGCGCAGGTGTTGTTCCTTTAGCTGAAGCAGATTACGATGCTGATTCCTTAATGGAGCACATCATGTGGGTGGAACGTCCCTTGGAACTTATGTTTGAAGGCCACGACTTACGTTGGGAAGACCTAACGCGTTGGGGAAAGGTTAAAGAACAATACGAGCGTTTGGCAGCAAAATCTTACGTTATAAGCAGCAAAGTGCTGTTCGAACACGACCCTGCAGTACACGGCACATTAAAGGAGATAAAAGAATTTGTTGAAGCTGCTGATGTGTATAGCCCAGAAGCACATGATTATTTCCCCATTCCTGCAACGGAATTGAACTCCAATCCAGACTTTTTAGATTAATGCTATGAAAAAATTGAACGCGTTTAAACCAAACCAAGTGATGAAAAAACACATCTACAAAACAATGCTTATCTTTCTTGTGATGAGTGTAATGCCTTCTTGTGAAAAGGACTATGATACACCCGAAGCCAATCAATTTTCAGATGCCGTTGCAGTGGCATCGGGAAACAAAAGAATTGAGCGCGGAAATGTAAGTTCATTCGCCGACTTGTCTAAAGGCGTTACAAGCCGATCATGGACAATACCCGCATCGGCAACGATAACTAATATGAACGGTCAAACCTCAGATTTTATCAATTTAGGAAGCGCAAAAAAGTACTCAGGAACAAATCTAGATTTAATTCATGTGCGTTTTGATGAACCCGGAAATCATGAAGTAAATTTAAAGGCGGATTTTGAAGTTGACTCAATTACGCTTGATACCACTTTTAATGTGACTATTTTGGATCATATTCAAACGAAACTCGAGATCTTGTCCATAGATTCAGGTTTTTCTGAAATTAAGCCTGATCAAATAACGATGTACGAGGGTGGCACAATCAACTTTAAAGACGCATCCTTAGGTACACCAAATAGAAGAAAATGGACCCTGCCAGGCGGTGAGCCATCTTCAGCAGGCGGAATCAATATTGACAAAGACGAGCTTGTTAAGAACATTAGTGTCTCCTACCCTACAATTGGCACCTATGATTTGACATTGGTGAGCTGGCGGCAATATCCAATGGGTGTAAAGGATACCTTACATTTAAAAGATTACGTAAATGTGGTTGAAAATATAGATCCTCCTTCAATAAAAAACATGTCGGAGAATGAATCCGGTGTCATTCATCTCATATATGACTTACCCTTAAAGTTAACCAGCGACATAGTTTCCAATTTAGCACTTACAGTTGATGGTACTGCTGCTAGCATTGATAGCGCTACGCTGAATGCTGATGATAATCGTATTGTTGATATTACACCATCTGTAAACATTCTAAACAACCAAAGCGCCAAACTATCTTATGATGGTAATGGTGGATTGATGCGTATAAATGATATTATGGCGCCTGCATTCACAGATCAAATTATAAATCTATTTTTACCGCAAAACTTAGCTGGTGATGAAGTATTTGGATTTGAAGACGGGGGTGCCGGTTGGTCACCACCATGGGCTTGGGACAGTAAAGGTACCACCTCATTTCCAGACGATTTTGCAGCATCTGGAACATACAGCTTAAGAATGGAAGTAAACACGGATGCAAAAGTTAGAGCTTACAGTAAGAAAAATGTGAGTAAAGGAAAGTTAACTGGAGAGTTTAATCTTGAGGCAGGGCAAAATATCACCCTTGAATATAAAGTATGGATAGACCCTTCATTTACATCTCCTGGGCTGCAGGTTGAACTTTTCCGTTCTTCCAAATGGGGTGCTTCAGTAGGTTTTTATTCCGACGTGTCAAGCTTACCTAGAGGCGAATGGGTAACCATCAGTCTACAAGGAGTAAAGAGCTGGGAAGTATCCCACACTGAAGGGTATTGGATGTCCATTCGATATGGCACAAAGGGCGTTATATATATCGATGACATCAAAGTATATGAGCCGCAATAACCTCCATTTTTTAAATAAATTAACAGAAATGCACATAAATAACAGAACAATATCTATCGGCTATATTTCTGTATTTATGTGCTTTTTAATATGTTCTTTAAGTGCGCAAAGCTCCGTTAGAGTTGATGCAACAACAAAACGCTTTATAGGAACCGTCTCAAAGTTAGATCGCTCGAAGTTTTTCGTCATTCACTCAGCACCATTTGTTAGTAATCCTATCCATTTATCTTTCTATGAGGAGTATAATGTTACGCCAGCAGGAAGGGCTTTTTATGGACCGGGTATTGATGCCAAAAAGCAAAAAGGACTAGTTGGTGTTTATCCAAAGGCAAAAGCAAAAAAGGGTAAAAAAATTAAGACATTAAGACGTTTTGTAGCTACAGAACATCCAAGAAACCTTTATAAAGAAGGGATAGACATTGAAGGTTTGTCAGATTGGGCTGTGCAGTATTTTAAAAATATGGATGATGACAAACGTCCGATGTGGTATGAGCCTATGAACGAGCCTTTTGTCCACGCCAAAGACTTTTATGACGAAAAAGACTGGGATCCTGTTGCCGAAGTTCGTGTCAAAACCGAAATGGCCAAAATGTACCGTGCCATTGCAGCCAAAATCCATGCTGAGCCTAGCCTTAAAAATATGAAGGTAATGGGCTACGGAGCTGCTTGGCCGTCTTTTGAATTAAAAGATTTTAATAACTGGGAAACCAATATGGGGCTTTTTCTTAATATCGCAGGAGACGAAATGGATGCGATATCCTATCACTTGTACGATGGGGTAAATCAGGCCGGGCAAAACAACAAGCGCCAAGGAAGTAACAACGAAGCCATCATGGATATGATAGAAACCTACAGCATAAACCGTTGGGGTTATGTTAAGCCACATGCCATAACAGAATACGGAGGTATTGTCAAAAATGAGTTTACACTTGTCAGAAACATGCAGTCTATTCGTGCACAAAATGGAATGATTTTTGGCCTAATGGATAGAGAAGATCGCTTGGAAATCTCTATTCCATTCAATACAGACGAGGCAAAGTGGCATATTACTGAAAAGAATAACTATTTACCATACAAAGCCGTTTTATGGCGTCCTGAAAATATGGGTGTCCCAAAAAAAGAAATAACTGGTTGGGTGTATACAAACCGAATTCATTTCTACGATTTATGGAAAGATGTAAAAGGAACGCGCATACATGTTTCAACGGATAATCCCGATATCCAAGTTCAAGCCTTTACTCAAGACAAAAACCTTTATGTAGCCTTAAATAATTTAGCCGAAGAACCACAGAAACTTGATTTTCATCTTGACGGAGTTGAGAACAGTGTGCAAAGTATTTATGTGAAATCATTAACGGTATTTGAAGATGATCTCCCACGCTACTACGAAACAACGGTTCCTTCAATACCTAGCGAATTTTTTCTTGATACTGCCGAAACCATAGTACTGGCATACACCCTCAAAAAACCACTCTCTTTTACTAAAAAAATAACAGACGTTAGACACTATTCAAAAAAATTTCTTGTTCCCATAGAAGCACATAAGAAGATAACCTATGTTTTCAATAAGGTTAATTCAGCTGTTATTGAAGCTAGTTTAGCTATGAGTATTGGACGCACGCATGATTTGTCCAAACGTCCATTGATTAAAATGAATGGTATAAATATCCCAGTACCGTTTAATTGGAAAGGATACGATCAAGCTAATCGGAAAAAGTTTTTTGGAGCTATTGATATTCCGATTCCAATTGAATTGATTCAAGAAAATAATAATGTGGACATTAGTTTTCCAGACAGTGGTGGTCATTTAAGCACGTTAATTCTGGATGTTAAAACTTTAACTGAATGAAGTATCTCTACATTAAATTAACAATCGCCACACTGTGTTGCTTCCCTTTTTTAGTAAAAGCCCAAAGTATGGTAAATTTCTCTGCTGCAGAGGGGTTTGCAAATGGCGCGACACTTACTTCTCAAACAAATTGGAGTGCAAGTTCATGGGCAGTTGACACCAATAATGACGGGGTGATCAAAACTTCAAGCGATTGGAAGCGTGCAGCATGGCAAAAATCATTTCCGATTACAAAAGCAGGAGACATGATTAAACTTCGTGTCGATTTAAACTTTTCTGGAATTATTAATGAAGTAAACAAACCCCTTTTTAAAGTTGGTTTTAGCACTTCTGGTAACGTTGAGTATACCAACCCAGTGGCAAACACTGTTTTTTTATCCGTCATAAATGATACTGATTACCCAACTCCCATTCTCCAACTTAGACACAACAATAATTCAAAGACACTATCGCCTGATGCTTATTTAGAGCTTGCTGCCAGTCAAGGAGCAACAGCATCTGACGATTTAGCCATTGAAATAACTCTCACACTTGGCCAAGACGCTTCTGCTTCAACGATTAAAGCCAAGCTGATAAATGTAACAGATGCTACGGAAACGGAATTAGGGATGCACACTGGAATAGATCAAGCAGTATTTAGTGCTGCCCAATCTGGCTTATACCCGTTTTTTAGTTCACAACTCCTTAGCGAAGGCATGTCAGCGGTTGACAGTAATTCAAGCTATGCCGTAAACGTATCAAAACTAACGGTAGAAGCATACTCAAAAGTTCTGGTAAAACCTGCTGTCAAACGATATCTTGGCGATACTTCTGCACTTGATAGAGGTAAATATTTTAATCTTCATTCTACAGGTGGTAATGATGTTGAAAACAATTTCTTTACAGATTACAATGCTACTAATCACGGACGAGGCTTTTGGGGACCAGCAGCTTATGCAGTTCAACAAGAAGGTCAGGTAGGCGTTTATCCAAGTCCAAAATCTGGAACTAGTGATATTAGAGCGGTAAGCCGTTATATTGGAACCGAACACCCCTTCAACATTTACCAAGAAGGCATAAATGCAACAACCCTTTCAGATTGGGTGGTTGAGTATTTTAAGGATTATGTTGGGGTTAACTTGAGACCCGAGTTTTACGAACCCATGAATGAGCCTTTTGTCCATGCTCAAGACTTCTACGACGACCCCGACTGGGACGCTGCAGCAGAAGCTCGTGTTAAGTTAGAAATGGCAGAAGTATTTCGTGAAATCGGTAGTAAGATTCATGCTACTCCAGAATTGTCCAATATGAAAGTGATTGGTTATGCGGCAGCCTTTCCATCATTTGAAAAAAATAATTTTTCAGTTTGGAACCAAAACATGAAAATGTTCATGGACGAAGCAGGGGCCGATATGGATGCCTTTTCCACGCATATTTATGACGGAATTAATCAGATGGGACAAGATACAAGACGCTCCGGAAGTAACATGGAAGCGATTCTGGATTTGATTGAAAGTTATAGTTTCCAAAAATGGGGAGTAATTAAACCACATGTGATTTCTGAGTTCGGTGGTATTGCTGGAAGCTCGTATTCTGACATTAGTAATGTTCAATCCATTCGATCTCAAAACGCTATACTATTTGGCTTACTTGAACGACAAGACATAACTGAGCTGACCATACCCTTTACTACTGGAAAATCAACCTGGCATATTACAGAAGCTAACAATTACTTACCCTACAAAGCTGTACTTTTTAAGCCAGTCCCTGTTGGCGTCCCGCTGGATCAAGTAACAAGTTGGGAATATACAGATCGCATTTATTTTTATGAGTTATGGAAAAACGTTTCAGGCAATCGCATTGAAGTTAATTCAAATAATCCAGATGTTCAGATTCAAGGGTTTAGAAACGGAAATAAGTTATATGTTGTTTTAAATAATTTAGATGATTTTGATCGATCTGTTTCCTTGCAGCTACAATTGGTTACAGGCGCAACACTTAACAATGTGCGGATTAAATCGCTCACCATAAATCCAAACGAGGAAGCACAATTTACGGATCAAACCACTTCAGTTTTACCAGAAAATTACCAATTGAAAGCTAATGAGACTGTAGTATTGGAATATACGTACAATACTGATTTTAACTACGAAAATACACTTATTTCGAAGCGACATTACAGCAATGAATCTACGGTACAACCAATTACTGCCAACTCATCCATGACCTATACATTTTCTAATGTGTCAGCTTCATCAATTGCCTCTGCTACCTTGCGTATGAGCATAGGACGAAAACACTATCGTTCAAAATCACCTACAGTTTTGATAAATGGACAAGCGCTTAGCGTTCCTACCAATTGGAAAGGCTATGACCAAGCCAACAGAGATGACTTTTTTGGGATGATCGAGATTGATGTTCCCACAGAAAGTATACAAGAATCAAATACTGTCTCGCTAACATTCCCGGATTCTGGCGAATATTTGAGTTCGTTAGTGTTGATAACACAGCGTTATAATCAAAACCTATTAGACACTGAGGCTCCAGTTATTACTTTGTTGGGAGATAATCCAATAAACATAGAGGTGGGAACTCCATACACAGAGGCAGGAGCGACTTCAGATGGCGGAGAAACAGTTACCATCTCAGGAACTGTTGATATTTCAGTAGTTGGAACTTA
>JBDQNA010000029.1:0-10520 GCA_040261965.1 Flavobacteriaceae bacterium | reverse complement strand
GTTGATCTCTCAACAATTTTCAGACGGTGAAACCTCTGTCCTTGTAAATTATGATGGGTATACGCGCATTGACAACCAATGGGTGCCACAGCACCTTATGGCCAGCTTGAGCGGGGTAGACAAAACTACCGTATTGAAATTGCAATCCAAACAAACGCAATTAAACGCCAATTTTAATATGCCCTTTAAAATCCCAAAAGGGTACTCAAAAATTAAGTTATAATGAAAAAATGGGTTTGGCTTTTAATGCTTATTCCTGTTTTGAGCTTAGCTCAAAATAAAAAAGCAGCGCTTGAAGCACAGAAAAAGCGTCTTCAACAAGAAATTGTTCAGATAAATGCATTGATAAAAACAAGTACTAAAAAACGCGCCAATGTCCTAACACAAGTAGAAACAGTTCAATTAAAAATGGATCGGCAGGATGCATTGATTCGACTCACCAACCGCCAAATAAATAGGCTCAACCAAGAAATAAATATAAATCTGCGTAATATAGAAAAGCTGAGGACTGAACTCACGTCACAAAAAAAAGATTATGCTGAAATGGTTATTTCTGCTCGAAAAAATAAGTCCTCCCAAAATCGTTTAATGTTCTTGCTCTCTTCTGAAAGTTTTTGGCAAGCCTACAAGCGTATGGCTTATATGAAACAATATGCCGCCTACCGCAAACAACAAGGAGAACAGATAGCTGCCAAAACCAAAGCCTTGCAGCAGTACACCACAGACTTAGTAGCACAACGCAAGGACAAAAAGCAACTCATTGAACAAAATAGGGAAGCACAAAAAGAATTAGACAGTATTAAAAAAAGACAAAATACACTCGTTCTAGAACTGAAAAAACGAGAAAGAAATTACGCTGCACAAATCAAGAAAAAACAAAAACAACAAGAGGAAATAGATAAAGAAATAACCCGTCTTATTCGGGAAGCTATTGCTGCATCGAATAAAAAGGCAGGTACGAAAACAACAAACTTTGTGTTAACACCAGAAGCCAAAGCCCTTGCTGCTAGCTTTGTGTCCAACAAAGGGCGCTTGCCTTGGCCGGTTGAAAAAGGAATTGTTACGCAGCGTTTTGGCACTCAACGGCACCCTGTTGTACGCACCACTACCATCAAAAGTAATGGGGTAACACTTTCAGTTCCTACAGGGGCAACTGCTCGAAGTGTCTTTGAAGGAAGGGTGCTGAATATTGTTCAATTTAAAGGTAGTAATCCCATAGTCCTCGTCCAGCATGGGAACTATATTACGAGCTACAAGAATCTCAGTAAGGTTTATGTGAAAAAAGGCGACCGTGTTACTGCCAAACAGGCTATTGGGCAAATATTCACAAATAAAGACACAGGCAAGACAACATTACAGTTCAGCCTATTCTATAATACCACACCACAGAATCCTGCCTTGTGGTTATATCAAATGAAATAAGCGTTTATTGTTTGACAAGTTTAATGCTTAGGGTCATTCCTTTGTGTGTCAGTCTTAGCATATAAATGCCTGTAGCCAAATGTGAAACATTAAGACTGTGTCATCAGGATCATCGCTGTCATAAACAACCGCGTCAATGAGATTACTGGTAGTGGCTGGTGTATCTGTGGGAAAATCTGCTTTATTACCCAGATATAGCGCTACTGCTTCAGCATCATTTTGAATGTTAGAGGACGAGGAGCTTGAAAAAGTAAACGAAACGCCATTTACTCCAGAATCGCCAATCACAAAAAAACCATTGACATCTGTACTGTATCCGTCCAAATCATAGGCGGCATAGCTGGCATCGTCAGCTCCGTTAAATAAGACCAGTACATAGCCGTCTAATGCGAGGTTGGGGGTTGAAGAATACAGTTCAATAAATTCTGCAGTGTCCGCGCCTGGGCTGTCTGCATCTATTTCGTTAATAACTATCGTTTGAGCATTCAAGAAGGAAATACCCATAAAAATAAAGAGTGAATCTATAGGTTTCATAAAAAAAGTATTTGGGATAATAAATATAAAAAAACGAGAGGAAAACAAAAAATTGAGGACGCTGTTAGCGCAGCTTGGCTATGTATTTGCCAACCATATCAAACTCGATATTTACCAAATCGCCTTTTTGTAATTGGTGAAAAACTGTATGCGCATAAGTATATGGAATAATGGCCACTCCAAAAGTATTGGATGCCGAACCTACAACGGTCAAGCTAGTACCATTTACACAAATTGAGCCTTTTTCAATGGTCATGTTTTTAGAGTCTTCGCTGTATGCAAATCGATACAACCAACTGCCATTCTGATCTTCTACGCTAATACAGCTCGCTACTTCATCAACATGACCTTGTACCATATGCCCATCTAGCCTGTCGCCAAGTCGCATGGCGCGTTCGAGGTTAATTTTGTCTCCAACAGTCCATTGCTTGAGAGCGGTTTTGTCCAAGGTTTCCTGTATGGCTGTAACAGTGTACTGATCGCCATCTATGGCAACAACCGTTAGACATACACCATTGTGGGCTAAACTTTGATCTATCTTAAGTTCGTGCGTAATATTGCTCGAAAGGGAATAGTGTACATTTCCGCCTTCGCGTTCAATGCGTGTTATGGTACCCATTGTTTCAATGATTCCTGTAAACATAAGCGGTGAATCCTTTACCTTTGTCATGCAAAAATACACAAAATGTCTGCCTTACCCATCATTGCAATTTCTATTGGTGATCCCAATGGGGTCGGCCTTGAAATTATACTGAAAACGTTTCAAGATAATCGTCTGTTTGATCTGTGCATTCCGGTGGTATATGCCCATTTAGATTTTGTAGAAAAGCAACAGGACCTTTTTCATACGCAGGTTCCATTGAGCTTAATGAAAGAGGCTCCAAAACAAGGGCTATTAAATATTGCTGCGATATGGAAAGACTCCCCTGAAGTAGCTTTTGGCAAACAAACAACTCAAGGTGGAACTACCGCCTTTGAATCCCTTCAAGCAGCTGCTAATGCAGTCAAAAAAGGGCAGGCAGATGCACTTGTAACAGCGCCAATTAATAAGGCCGCAATAAAAAGTCTTGATTTTCCTTTTGCGGGACACACACACTATTTGGGTGCATTGTGGGGGGGCAATGCCCTAATGTTGTTAGCAGATGATACACTTCGTGTTGCACTGCTAACGGATCACATTCCACTGCATGAAGTTACTGCTGCCATAACAATAGATATAATCACACAAAAAACGAAACAGCTCGGCCAAACACTACAAAATGATTTTGGTTGTCAAGTACCTAAAATAGCGCTGTTGGGATTAAACCCACATGCAGGAGACCAAGGGGTTATTGGCAACGAAGATGATACTGTTCTGAAGCCTGCTGTTGCCGCCTTAAAAAAGGAGGGGGTTTCGCTGTCTGGACCTTTTGCCGCCGATGGTTTTTTTGGACAAAAACGGTATAGAAATTTTGATGCAGTTCTATCTTGCTATCACGACCAGGGATTGGTTGGGTTTAAGACCTTGGCATTTGGAAAAGGAGTAAACATTACCACTGGACTCCCTTTTGTGCGCACTTCCCCAGATCACGGCACAGCTTTTGATATTGCTGGGAAAGGCATTGCAAGTCATGTTTCTTTCGCTGCTGCCGTGCAGATGGCCTGTGCGATATATAATAACCGTCAAAAGAGGGATTAAATAGAGTACTGTCCCGCCAAATTTTATATATTTGCCGACTGTAATGCGCGATAATAAGAATGTTTTAGCCCCCTTTGTGTTGGCTTTCGCTGGACTAAAAGAAGGAATACATCATTTTAATCGCGATATTACAGCTACGTTCTTTGATGCTTTTGATTATACCGAATTCAGCAGTACTGCGCTTGTTGTCCATATTGATTTGACCAAAAAAGCCAGTATGCTTGAAGTAGCATTCAGGATTTCTGGACATGTCCGTGTTGCTTGTGATCTAACCAACGAATTATTTGATTTACCGCTAAGCCCAACGCATGAGTTGGTAGTAAAGTTTGGCGAAACATTCAATGATGAAAATGAACATTTGCTGGTGCTACCACACGGATCACATCAGTTAGATCTTGCTCAAACACTGTTTGAAACCATTGTGTTGGCAGTGCCGCAAAAAAAAGTACATCCCGGTATAGAAAATGGCAGTCTTCAATCAGATTTGTTAGACCGTCTAGAGGAGTTACATCCAAGCGAAAGCACCAATGAGAGTGAGACAACGGATCCCCGGTGGGATGCGTTAAAGAAATTAAAAAAAGACTAAAACAGCTGTTATGGCACATCCTAAACGAAAAATATCCAAAACGCGTCGCGATAAACGCCGTACGCATTACAAGGCAGTAGCGCCTCAAATTGCAACTTGCACCACAACTGGTGAAGCACATCTTTACCACCGTGCGCACTGGCATGAAGGAAAATTATACTATAGAGGCAAGGTTTTGATTGACAATTCTGCCGAAGCTGAAGCATAGTTTTTTAAGTCATCCGTATATAAAGCGCCTTTTACGAAAGGCGCTTTTTTTATGCATTTTTGATAAGTTTTGGTCTTTTTTTAGCCAAAACGAGTTGTTTTTGACTAATTTTGACCAAAACTTGTAGAATTGTCTTTTGTGCAATTCGGTTTATATGACTACTAAAACTGCAGCCATAACCGCCGTTGGAGGCTACGTCCCCGAGCATGTGCTCACCAATGCTGATATTGAGCAACTGGTAGATACAAGCGATGAATGGATCGTCTCACGCACAGGGATTAAAGAGCGTCGCATTCTCAAACCCACTTCACTAGGCACTTCGTTTATGGCCATCAAAGCGGCTCAAAATCTTCTCGACAAAAAAAATCTTGATCCGACCCAAATCGATTTGGTTATTGTGGCCACAACAACACCTGATATGCCTGTTTCATCTACTGCGGCCTATGTCGCTACTGAAATTGGTGCAACAAACGCATTTGCCTATGACCTACAAGGGGCTTGTTCTGGTTTTTTATTTGGTATGTCAACTGCTGCTGCATACATAAGCTCAGGCCGATATAATAGCGTCTTACTTATTGGGGCAGATACCATGTCGTCTATTATTGATTATTCTGATCGCGCTACTTGTGTGATTTTCGGAGATGGTGCTGGAGCTGTTTTATTCGAACCCAACGACGAAGGGATTGGGCTTCAAGATGAAGTGCTTCGTGTTGATGGCAAGGGAAGAACATATTTGAAAATTGAAGCAGGGGGTTCTATGCTGCCAGCTTCAAAAGAGACCGTGTCGCAAAAACAACATTTCCTTCATCAAGAAGGTCGCCCTGTATTTAAATTTGCCGTATCTAATATGAGCGCTGCCATTATGCAAGTGATCACTCGCAATAGTTTATCAAAAGATGATATCGATTTTGTAGTTGCACATCAAGCAAACAAACGTATATTAGATGCAATATCCAATCATTTAAATCTCAAATCTGATCAGATGTTAATCAATATTGACCGTTACGGAAACACTACGGCAGCGACATTACCACTATTGCTGTGGGATTACGAACACCTTTTAAAGAAAAATCAAAAATTACTATTCACTGCGTTTGGGGGTGGCTTCACTTGGGGAGCTAGCTACCTGACGTGGGCTTACAACTCTTAAAAACAATAACCATGGAATTAAAAGAAATACAAAACCTAATAAAGTTTGTAGCCAAATCTGGGGCAAGTGAAGTAAACCTAGAAATGGGCGAGATCAAAATTACCATCAAAACAGATAAGGGCGAGTCCGCAGCTCCTATGGCTGTACTACCACAAGCAGCTCCTCTAGCTATGCCCCCTGTTCCTGTTGCTCCCGCACCAATTGCTGAAGCAGCAGTCGCACCGGTTGAAACAGCCGCAACTCCAGTTGCAGAAACTTCAGGGGACACCATTAAGTCTCCAATTATCGGTACTTTCTACCGTAAACCGTCTCCAGACAAACCTAATTTTGTGGAAGTAGGGGATCGTGTTAACGAAGGCGACACCCTTTGTGTTATTGAAGCCATGAAACTCTTCAATGAAATTGAAGCAGAAATAAGCGGAACTATCGTAAAGATTTTGGTTGAAGACTCTACTCCTGTCGAGTTTGACCAACCATTATTTGTTATTGATCCTGCCTAAAGCCAGACCTATGTTTAACAAGATTTTAATCGCCAATAGAGGCGAAATAGCACTACGTGTTATCCGAACTTGCCGTGAAATGGGAATCAAAACGGTGGCGGTATACTCAAAAGCAGATGCCGACAGCTTGCACGTTCGTTTTGCCGATGAAGCCGTTTGTATTGGCCCTGCGCCAAGTAGTGAGTCTTATCTTAAGATTCCTAATATTATTGCTGCAGCTGAAATTACCAATGCAGATGCCATCCACCCAGGTTATGGGTTTTTGTCTGAAAATGCCAAATTTTCTAAAATCTGTGAAGAGCACAAAATAAAATTCATTGGTGCTTCTGCGCAAATGATTCAACAAATGGGTGATAAGGCCACCGCAAAAGCAACCATGAAAGCTGCTGGTGTACCTACAATTCCAGGCTCCGAAGGAATTATAGAATCCTTTAGTGAATGTAAAAAGCTAGCCAAAAAAGCAAAATACCCCGTAATGCTAAAAGCAACTGCTGGTGGTGGTGGAAAAGGGATGCGTGCCGTGTGGAAAGAAGAAGATCTTGAAAAGGCTTGGGAAGATGCCCGTCAAGAATCTAAAGCTGCCTTTGGTAACGATGATATGTACCTTGAAAAGCTTATTGAAGAACCGCGCCATATTGAAATTCAAATTGTTGGTGATGCTTTTGGAAAAGCCTGTCATCTATCTGAACGTGATTGCTCTGTTCAAAGAAGACACCAAAAATTAACCGAAGAAACTCCTTCACCATATATGAACGATAAGCTTCGTGAACAAATGGGAGCTGCTGCGGTTAAGGCGGCAGAATTCATCAAATACGAAGGCGCAGGAACCGTTGAGTTTTTAGTTGATAAGCACCGTAATTTTTATTTTATGGAGATGAATACACGTATTCAAGTTGAGCATCCCATAACGGAGCAAGTCATTGACTTTGACTTGATCGCAGAACAAATAAAAGTTGCTGCTGGAAAGCCAATTGAAGGAAAAAACTACATGCCAAAACTACATTCTATCGAATGTCGTATCAATGCAGAAGACCCATACAATGACTTTCGGCCATCGCCTGGGATAATCAAGACGCTGCATACTCCTGGGGGTCATGGTGTGCGTTTGGATACTCATGTTTATGGTGGGTATATGATACCCCCGCATTACGACTCGATGATTGCCAAGCTCATTACCACGGCACAAACACGTGAAGAGGCCATTAACAAAATGAAGCGAGCATTGGACGAATTTGTTATTGAGGGTGTAAAGACAACCATTCCCTTTCACCGTCAATTGATGGATCACCCTGAATATGTTGCAGGGAACTATACCACCAAGTTTATGGAGGACTTTGAAATGGAAGATGAGGTCTAGTTGAACTAGCCTTTCACTTTTTTGTTCGGGAGTACCTTAAAGCCCATATTATAGAGCGTGAAGGCAAATATATCTGCGTATTGCTCAATGGTTTTGTTCACTGGAGTGCCGGCACCGTGACCCGCATCTGTTTCAATTCGAATCAGCACTGGATTTTGTCCACTTTGATTGGCTTGTAATGCTGCTGCAAACTTAAAAGAATGTGCAGGGACAACCCTGTCATCATGGTCTCCCGTGGTAACCAAGGTAGCGGGATAAGGCGTATTTGCATCAACATTATGCACGGGTGAATACCCTTTTAGGTACGCAAACATTTCCTCAGACTGATCGGCGGTACCGTAGTCATAAGACCAGCCAGCGCCTGCGGTAAATGTATGATAGCGTAACATGTCCAAAACGCCAACAGCAGGTAATGCGACTTTAAAGAGTTCGGGGCGTTGCGTCATACATGCGCCCACAAGCAATCCCCCGTTAGAGCCGCCTCGAATGGCAAGGTATTCTGGGTTTGTGTACTTGTTTTCTATAAGGTATTCAGCTGCTGCAATAAAATCGTCAAACACATTTTGCTTTTTCATTTGTGTCCCTGCATCGTGCCAATCCTTACCGTATTCTCCTCCTCCTCGTAAATTAGGAACGGCATAAATACCCCCTTGCATTAGCCAAACGGCATTGGTGATACTGAACGAAGGCGTAAGGCTTATGTTAAATCCGCCATATCCGTATAAAATAGTTGGGGTATCTCCAGTAAGCTCAAGCCCTTTTCTATAGGTAATCATCATGGGTACTTGTGTGCCGTCCTTAGAACTATAGAACACTTGTTTGGACTCAAAATCATTAGCATCAAAGGCAATTAGTGGAGCCCAATATTGATGTGTTTCGCCTGTTTTTGGATTTAATACAAAAGTGGAAGATGGCGTGTGGTAATTTGAAAAGCTGTAATAAAGCATTTCTTGGTCAATTTTGCCGCTAAACCCGCCTGCGCTTCCGTCGGCAGGTAACTTAATTTCTCGTATTAACTTACCGTCATAGTCGTATTGACAGACCTTAGACAAGGCATCTATCATATACTCAGCAAAGAAATAATTACTCCCGCTGCTAATGCTCAAAACATTTTCGGTTTCAGGAACCAAATCCCTCCAATAATTTGGTGTAGGGCGAGAGGCGTAGGCCGTTACTAGTTTTTTGTTGGGTGCATTTAAATTGGTAACTAAAAATAACTTGTCGCCAGCTGTTTCTAATACGTACGTGTCTGAATCTTCATGCTCAACTATGGGTTTTATGTTTGCATTAGGGTTTTCCAAGTCCAGCATAAATAATTTATTCCCAGAAGTTGTATTAGAGGCACTAATGAACAAGTAGCGCTGATCTTCAGAAACAGAGCCGCCTATATAGCGGTGCTTTTGCTTGTTGGTACCACCAAAAACAACCTTGTCTTGAGCTTGAGGTGTTCCTAGCTTGTGATAATACAGCTTGTGCTGATCGGTTTTGGCAGAGAGCTCAGAGCCTTCAGGCTTGTCATATGACGAATAATAAAAACCTTTGTTTCCATACCAAGAAACCGAACTGAACTTAACATTAACTAGAGTATCTTCAATGATCTTTTTTGATGCAGCCTCCATGACAATAATCTTACGCCAATCGGAGCCTCCTTCAGAAATAAGGTATGCTAATCGGCTGCCATCTTTAGTAAAGCGAACGCCTGCTAAAGAAGTCGTTCCGTCTTCCGAGAAATCGTTTGGGTCTAAGAAAACTTCTGGTGTTTCTGTGTCTTTTTGGCGGTACAATACATAGTGGTTTTGCAAACCATCGTTTTTATAAAAGTAGGTGTAGTCACCCTCAACAAATGGGCTTGACCGCTTTTCATAGTTCCAAAGCTTTGTCAAGGATTCTTCTAGCGCAGACCTATAATCGATCTGGTCTAAGTAGTCAAATGTCACTGCATTTTGGCGTGCTACCCAATCTTCTGTTTCGGCTGATCGGTCGTCTTCTAGCCAGCGATATGGGTCTTCTACAGCTTGACCAAAAAAGCTGTCAATGACTATTTCTTTTTTGGTTTCGGGATACATAATGGGTGATTTTTTAGCGCAAGAAGAAAGCAGCGCTACGGAGATTAGGATTAAAAAGAGGCGCATATTTTTGATTTTTCTTAAAAATAGAAAAATTTAAATTAAGCTGTTTTCTGCTAAATATTCCGCAATTTGAACTGTGTTGGTAGCAGCGCCTTTCCGCAAGTTATCTGCAACAATCCATAAGTTTAAGCCGTTTTCTTGTGAGGTATCTTTTCGGATACGCCCAACAAAAACCTCATCTTTCCCATGTGCCTGTAGTGGCATCGGATAGTCATTATTATGAATATCGTCCTGTACCACTACGCCAGGTGTTGCAGCAAGTACTCGACGGACCTGGTCTAGTTCAGCATGCTTACTAAGCGTTAGGTTTACCGATTCACTATGACCCCCAACAACAGGAATACGTACTGCAGTAGCAGTTACTCGAATGTCTGGGTCTAAAATTTTATGTGTTTCGTTAACCAATTTCATCTCTTCCTTGGTGTAATTATTTTCCAAGAAAACATCACAATGTGGAATAGCGTTGCGGTGAATGGCATGAGGATAGGCCATTTCGCCGTCTTTTCCTTCGTATTCGTTTTCCAATTGTTCTACAGCCTTAACCCCTGTTCCGGTAATAGACTGATACGTAGATACAACTACTCTTTCAATCCCAAATGCGCGGTGAATAGGCGCAAGTGCCATCACCATCTGAATGGTAGAGCAGTTCGGATTTGCAATAATTTTATCTGCAGCCGTCAGTTCATTGGCATTGATTTCAGGAACTATCAGTTTATGATCGGGATGCATCCGCCAAGCAGAGGAGTTGTCAATGACGGTACATCCTATGGCAGCAAACTTTGGTGCCCAAATAAGTGACGTATCACCTCCGGCAGAAAACAAAGCGACATCTGGCTTTAAAACAAGGGCGTCCTCTAGTGTAACAACCTTATAATGCTTACCATTATAAGCCAACTGCTTGCCAGCCGAACGAGCCGAAGCTACAGGTATCAATTCAGTGATGGGAAATTGACGTT
>JBDQNA010000120.1:0-3553 GCA_040261965.1 Flavobacteriaceae bacterium | reverse complement strand
TTGCCCAAGCCAAAAAGCTCATAAGCGAAGGAGACACCAAAGAAGGAGGTTTCCTATTGTTGCGCGTATACAGAGGGCTGCCGAAAAACAAAGCTCTAATCAAGTTTTTAAGTCAAGAGGGGATCCGCCAATTGCTGCAAAAAACAGAAGGATTCTACATGCAAGACAACAACCGTGAAATGCCTAAAGTAGATGCCGATTTGTTATTTGTTATTGATGAAAAAAACAACCAAATTGAGCTAACTGACAAAGGTGTTGAACAGCTTTCAAAAGAAGGTAACGATGCTGATTTCTTTGTGTTGCCCGATCTTGGAAGTGCTATTTTAAGCATCGAGCAACAAGGAAAATCACCCGAAGAAGAGGCTAAAGAAAAAGATGCCCTTTTCAAAGAATACAGCATCAAAAGTGAACGCATACACAGCATGAACCAATTGCTAAAGGCCTACACCCTATTCGAAAAAGATGTAGCCTACGTAGTGATGGAAAATCAGGTGAAGATTGTTGACGAACAAACAGGACGTATTATGGACGGTCGTCGTTATTCTGATGGCTTACACCAAGCTATTGAAGCAAAAGAAAATGTAAAGATCGAAGCTGCAACCCAAACCTTTGCCACCATTACACTGCAGAACTACTTCCGCATGTACCGCAAGCTTTCAGGAATGACAGGTACTGCAATAACTGAGGCAGGTGAGTTTTGGGAAATTTACAAGTTGGATGTTATTGAAATCCCAACTAACAGACCCATTGCACGAAAAGATGAAAATGACCTCATTTATAAGACAAAACGTGAAAAATACAACGCTGTCATTGATCATGTAACAGCACTTTCACAAGCCGGACGCCCTGTACTAATAGGCACCACTTCTGTTGAAATTTCCGAATTGTTAAGTCGCATGTTAAACATTCGAAAAGTAGCGCACAACGTGCTTAACGCAAAGCTTCACAAAAAGGAGGCTGATGTGGTCGCTAAAGCTGGAAATGCAGGTGTAGTTACCATTGCTACCAACATGGCTGGACGGGGAACAGACATTAAAATAAACGATGAAGTTAAAGCGGCTGGTGGTCTTGCCATTGTCGGAACAGAGCGACATGATTCAAGAAGGGTTGACCGACAGTTGCGTGGACGTGCAGGTCGACAAGGAGATCCCGGAAGCTCTCAGTTCTATGTGTCGCTAGAAGACAACTTGATGCGCTTGTTTGGCTCAGAACGCATATCCAAAATGATGGATCGCATGGGACACAAAGAAGGTGAGGTGATTCAAGCAGGAATGATGACACGATCTATTGAGCGGGCACAAAAGAAAGTTGAAGAAAATAACTTTGGAATTCGTAAGCGTTTACTAGAATACGACGACGTGATGAATGCCCAGCGTGAGGTAATATACAAAAGACGTTATAATGCCCTTAACGGAGAGCGTCTACAGCTAGATATTGCCAACATGTTATATGACACTTGTGACCAGATATGTTCGGTCAATCTAGCAAATAAAGACTATAAGCAATTTGAGTTTGAATTGATTCGACTGTTTTCGCTTACAAGCCCAATCAGTGCTGAGGATTTTGAGAACCAAAACCAAACGGAACTCACCGAATTGATCTACCAAGCAGCATTGGCTCATTATCAACGAAAGATGGAGGAAAATGCAGCACGTGTTTTCCCCGTGATTAAAGACGTTTATAAGAACCCGAGCAATACATTTAAGCGGATTGTAGTGCCTTTTACAGATGGAGTTAAAACCCTAAACGTAGTAAGTGATTTGGAAAAGTCCTTTGAAAGTGAAGGTAAAAACCTGATCCGTGACTTTGAAAAAAACATAAGTTTGGCCATTATCGATGAATCGTGGAAAGATCATTTGCGTAAAATGGATGAGCTAAAGCAGTCTGTTCAACTTGCCGTACACGAACAAAAAGACCCATTGCTTATCTACAAGTTCGAGTCTTTTGAGCTGTTTAGTGTATTTATGGATACCGTAAACCGAGATATTATTTCGTTTTTATTCAAGGGTGCATTACCAACACAAGATGCCAGTAATATTCGTGAGGCAAGAAGTGTAGGCCGCAAAGAACGCGTAAATACCTCAAAAGAAGAAGTACTCAACCAAGACCAACAGGCCATGCGTCAGGCTTCACAACAATCTGGACGACCCGCTGCTGAAAAACAAGAAACCATAGTGCGTGAGCGACCAAAAATTGGACGCAATGAACGTGTAAATATTCAGCATATTGTCAGTGGAGAGAAGAAAACAGTGAAATTTAAACAAGCAGAACCCCTACTCGACAAAGGGGAATGGGTGCTTATTCAAGACAGTTAAAATGGTGGTCTTAGTTGCGCCGATCCATCCATTTAGAGGCGGCATAGCCGACTCCTCTGCTGCATTTGCGCAAAGTCTTGAGCAACAAGGTGAAGAAGTATGTGTTTTTTCCTTCACAACACTCTATCCTAAATTATTGTTTCCTGGAAAAACCCAATACGCAGTAGGGCAAAAGAAGCTTGATTTTGCTACCATTAACACTATCAATACACTAAATCCCCTTAGTTGGTTACGCACAGCCAAACGCATAAAAGCGTTAAAACCCAAATTAGTCATCTTTCGTTATTGGACTCCCTGGTTGGCAATGTGTTATGCTAGCATCGCAAAAAAAATTAAAGCAACAAAAGTGGCTTGGGTAGACAATGCCTTGCCACACGAGCGTAAGATAACAGACAAATTTCTGCTCAATATGTTTTTAGGAAGTGTAGACAAAGTCTTGTGTATGTCAGCTTCCGTAGCAATTGAACTAAAAAAGCACACTCAAAAAGAACTAATAACTTCTTTTCATCCTGTTGACACTGACCTCCCAAGGGCTATTTCACAAGAAGTTGCCCAAGAAAAACTGGCTTTAGACTCTAGTTTGGATTACCTGTTGTTTTTTGGATTAATACGTCCTTACAAAGGTTTGGATATGCTAATAAAATCGTTGTCTAAACTGCGACACACCAAACCCAACACAAGGCTTTTGGTTGTAGGCGAGCCCTATGAACCCATGCGTAAATATCGTGAATTGGCGGCATCGTTAAACGTAGATGACTTGGTATTTTTTCACGATCGCTTTGTGCCTACTGCGCAAATACCTCTGTGGTTTGGCGCCTGTGACTGGGTTATTCAGCCTTATAAATCAGCAACACAAAGTGGCATAACCCCTATGGCTATCCACTATAACAAACCTTGTATCGTGACCAATGTAGGTAGCCTTTCTGATGGTATTTCAGAAAAAACGGGGCTTGTTTGTGAACCTAATCCCACTGCCCTGTCTGAGATGATAACAAAGGCATTTACTGAAAATAAGTTGTTTAGCGATACAAAAGCATATGCATCGCTGCAAAAAAAAAGAAGCTGGAATGCTTTTTGTGAGGAGTTTATCAAAACATTTATAAAAATATAAACCTATGCCTACTGCTTATCTATCATTACTTGTCGCATTTCAGTTGCTTTCATGTTCTTTTTCAACACCAAAACCTATTGATAATGCCAAGCCACTAGCTACGAGCGAATACAACGTTCCACAAGGT
>JBDQNA010000022.1:0-11031 GCA_040261965.1 Flavobacteriaceae bacterium | reverse complement strand
TTTGTTGGGAGAGTTTTCAGTATGCGTGGATTCTTCTTGAATAATGCTAACCGCTTGGTCAACACAGCGTTCGCATATGTGCGCATTTAGTCCTGCGACCAAAAGTTTGGTCTCGGCTTTTTTACGTCCACAAAAAGAACAATTCAATTCTTCCTCCATCTAGTTTCTAGTTAATACCTCGTCGATCATGCCATATTCCTTGGCTTCTAAGGCCTTCATCCAGTAATCACGGTCAGAGTCTTCATAAACCTTGTCATACGATTGGTTACTGTGCTTGGCAATGATTTCGTACAATTCCTTTTTAAGCTTTAGGATCTCACGAGCTGTAATTTCAATATCAGATGCTTGTCCTTGGGCACCACCCAGTGGCTGGTGGATCATCACACGGGAGTGAGGCAGGCCAGATCGTTTTCCGTCTTGACCAGCGCATAGCAATACAGCCGCCATTGAGGCTGCAATACCTGTACAAATGGTGGCTACGTCTGGGTTGATAAACTGCATGGTATCGTAGATACCTAGACCAGCATATACACTACCCCCTGGAGAGTTGATGTAAATTTGGATGTCTTTAGTTTTATCGGTGCTTTCTAAAAACAACAATTGCGCCTGAATGATGTTCGCAACGCTGTCGTTAATACCTGTTCCAAGGAAAATAATACGGTCCATCATCAAACGTGAAAACACGTCCATTTGAGCCACATTCAACTGACGTTCCTCAATGATATAAGGCGTGAGGCTACTGACCAATTCATCGTAATACATGGAGTTTATCCCGTGATGCTTGGTAGCGTACTTTTTAAATTCTTTTCCGTAATCCATGTCCTAAAGTTCTAAGTTAAATATAGCGATTATTTTTTGTACGCTTCTTTGATAAAGTCGTCGTAAGATAATTTCTTGACTTTGATGTTTCCTTTTTCTAAAAACAACTGTCGCATTTTCTCACTCATCACTTGGTCGGAGATGCGTTTTACTTCTTCTTGGTTGCCCAAAATACGTCCTGCTATTTCTGAGAGTTCTTCTTCCTGGATGTCTGTACGACCATATTGCGCCATTTGCTTTTTAATCAAATCTTTGGCAAATGTTTCCACTTCTTCTCTAGTGATTTGAAGGTTGTGCTCTTGCATGAGTTTTGATTCAATCAATTGGTAACGTAAGCCACGTTCTGATTTGGCGTATTCTGCTTCCGCTTCCGCTTCTGTTATTGGGTTCTCACCTGCTGTTTGCATCCATTTTTTTAAGAAGGCTGCCGGTAGTGAAAACTTGGTGTTGTCTATCAAGTGTTCGGTCATATCGTTGATAAACTTCTGATTGGCTTGTGTTTCAAAATGACCCATAGCATCTGCTTTGAGTTTTTCCTTACAGTCTGTAGCAGATTTCACAGCGTCTTTACCAAATACTTTGTCAAAAAAATCTTGATCTAAATCGGCCAAAGTGCGGTTGTTACGTTCTTGAAGTGTAAGCGAAAGTGTTACGGCTTTTTCTGGAAGTATTTCCATTACACGACGCAATACATGCTATTCTTTAAACAAGCCTTTGGTTGAAAATTCAACTACTTCGCCAATCGTAGCCTTTTTAAAGGCGTTGAGGGCTTTCTTGCTTTTTAGTTCACTAGCCGTAAATGTGGCACTTTTCTGATCTGCATTACCTTCGTAAGAAACACCAACAGTCAATTCTGTATCTGTAGTTACTTCATTGGTAGGAACAATGGCACCATACTGTTTTTGAAGGCGTTCCAATTGTTCGTTTACAAACTTTTCGTCTGCTTGAATTTCATATCGTGTGACAGCTTTTCGGTTGGGAAGTTTTACCTCCAGTTCTGGGGTCAAGCCCAGTTCAAAATCAAAAGAAAAGGCAGCGGCATCCCAATCAATATTGTCTACAGGAACGGGTAATGGATTACCTAAAATAGAAATCTTTTCTTCATTAAGAAAATCGTTCAGGGACGATTGTAACACCTTGTTTACCTCATCAACCATAACAGCCTGGCCGTATTGTTTTTTGATAACCCCCATGGGCACATTCCCTTTTCTAAAACCGGGAATATCAGCGCGCTTGCGGTAGTCATTTAATACTTGCTCCACTTTGGGGGCTACGTCTTCTTGATTAATATCAACGGTAATCACTGCATTTAGTGCATCTACGTCTTTTCGCGTTACGTTCATTTTTTTCATTTAATAGCTGGCAAAAGTAGGCTATTTTTAAGCAAGGTCAAAGTAATACTGAAGGGTGCATTAACTTAGAAAATCTTGTAAGGCTATGGTAAATCCTTTGGGGTTTTCGGCATGAAGCCAATGACCCGCATTGGCAACCCAATGTAAAGAAGCACTTGGGAAAAGGTCCTGTATGGCAGGCATATCTGTTTGCAATACATAATCGGATTGTTTTCCAGCTAAAAATAGCGCCTTTCCTGAGTAAGGTAATCCCGTTGGTGCAGCACCGATTTCTTTGAGCTTGTGTTGCAGTACTTCAATATTACAACGGAGGGCAAGGGTTTTTTGTTCTGTCCATGCTAGATTTTTAAGTAAAAACTGGCGAACGCCGATTTCTGGAACAAAAGGCATAAGCAACTTGTCCGCTTCGGTTCTTGAACCAAGGGTCAAATTATGGAGATGCAAAAGGCCCGTTATAATATTTGAAAATTTGGCATCAACATCGTATTTTTTGGGTGCTATGTCTGCCACAATGAGTTTGGAAACCCGAGTGGGGTATTGAAGCGCCAAGCTCATGGCAGTTTTACCTCCCATAGAGTGACCAAGTACAATGGCTTGTGGTATTTTGCGGTCATCCATATAGGCTATAATATCCGCAGCCATTAAATCGTAATTAAACTCTTGGCTGTGAAAGCTTTTTCCGTGGTTGCGCAGATCAATGGCGTGTACTTCATATTGAGTCGACCAAAATTTGGCATGGGTACGCCAATTGTCTGACATCCCCAAAAAACCATGCAATATGAGTAGACTTTCGCCATGCCCAGTAATGGTGCTGTGAACTAGTGCGTCGATAGCTTGGCAATATATTGGTTAATGACATTCTCAAGGCCAAAGTACAAGGACTCGCAAATAAGGGCATGTCCTATGGACACCTCCAATAATCCGGGTAATTGTTGGGCAAAAAATGCGATATTGTGTAAACTCAAGTCGTGGCCGGCATTAAGGCCTAGTCCAACTTCTTGCGCTTTTGTAGCGGCGTCTACAAATGGCGCTATGGCTTTTGCAGGGTCTAGTGGATAGGTTTCAGCATAAGCTTGAGTATAGAGCTCAATACGGTCTGTCCCTGTTTTGACAGCAGCTTCCACTTGTGCCGCATCGGGATCTAAAAATATGGAAGTGCGAATGCCATGTTGCTTAAATTCCTGAATAACCTCTTGTAGGAATGCACGATTTGTCACCGTATCCCAACCCGCATTGGAAGTAATGGCGTCTGGAGCATCTGGTACCAAAGTCACTTGATCGGGTTTAATGGCGCATACCATGTCTATAAATTTTGGTATCGGATTTCCTTCAATATTAAATTCGGTGGTAATAACAGCTGGTAATTCTCGGGCATCTTGATAGGTAATATGTCGTTCGTCGGGCCTGGGATGAACAGTGATTCCTTCTGCGCCAAATGATTGTGCATCTTGAGCAACTCGCAAAATATTTGGTTCATCGCCTCCTCTTGCGTTGCGCAGGGTGGCTATTTTATTGATATTAACACTAAGCTTTATCATGGAGCTTTTTATGCAAAAATAACACAATAATGTCCCTTTAAGCATTTTGGTCTAACTTTGCACTATGAAAGTAGCTTTGTATAGCTTGGTTCACGATGCGGCTTCTCTAAAAATCGTAAGGGAAATCGTTGCTTTTTTTGCGAGTAAAGGCGCTGGTATTCAAGTGGAAAAAGAATTGTTGCAACAAATTCCCAATGCTGCTGCAACCTCATTTGATTCCCATAAAGACTTAGATCCAAAAACGGCTGTTTTTTTTGCAGTCGGTGGAGATGGGACTGTATTGCGTGCCATGTACTATATCCGTGAATCAAAAATACCATTGATTGGGGTCAATACGGGCCGCCTCGGATTTTTAGCAACCATTCAACCCGATGAAATGGAAGCCATGCTTCATGATATCATGGCTAAGAACTATGTAACAGAAGAACGAAGTATACTTGAAATCAAAACAACACCTGCTGTTGCCGAACTGAATGAATTTCCATTGGCGCTAAACGAAATTTCTTTAAGCCGCGAGAACACAACCTCAATGGTAACCATCAACACCCAAGTCAATGATGCCTATGTGAATGTCTACTGGGCTGATGGTTTGGTCGTAGCAACTCCAACAGGATCCACTGGATATTCCTTGAGTAGTGGTGGGCCCATTATCGCCCCAGAAGCAAAAAGCTTGGTCTTAACCCCTATTGCACCACATAACCTCAACGTTAGACCGCTCGTTGTTGCAGATGATGTTGAAATAAAAATTCACGTTGAAGGCAGAGGAGACTCGCATCTCATTTCTTTAGATACCCGACTCTTTTCTGTGCCGATGAACACAACCATTAGTATCCGTAAGGCCAATAACCCCATTGTCTTTATAAGATCTAATACGCATGGCTTTTTTGATACCTTGCGTAACAAGCTGCTTTGGGGGCAAGATAAGAGGAACTAACAATAAAGTTTGTGCTTTTCAGTTTTCATTAAATAAGATGAACAATAGGGGTATTTGGTTTTGTATTGCATCATTCAGTCTCATGATTAGTTATAGCACTGCTCAAAGGCATGAGGTTGGTATTGTTGGTGGGGGTGTAAATTATATCGGTGAAATAGGAAGTACCCAATACATTCAGCCTAGACATCTTGAAGTAGGTCTTATTTATAAACGCAATTTTAATGAGCGGATTGGGCTTCGTGTCATGTACAGCAGAGGAAAGTTAAGTGGAAATGATCTAAATGCTTCAGAATTAGGTCGCTTGCAGCGAACGCCCTCCCCTCTTTCCTTTGCCAACGACTATTCTACGCTAGGTGCTGCGGTTGAAATTAATTATGTAAAGCTTCCCGTTGGTGAGTTTGGATTTGCATGGACCCCCTACATTCATGCAGGTGTAAACCGCATGATTATTCAGGATATTTATTTTGATCCATCTGCAACATCATCTCGTGCTTCAGGAAAAGTAGTAACCGTTGGCATCCCTTTTGGGGTTGGCGTGAAGTTTAACTTTGGGCAATCATGGATTTTGGCTGCAGAAGTGCGCCCTCAATTTACCTCAAGCGATAATTTAGATGGAAGCTTCCCAAATCTCGAAAAAAAACCTTCTGCCATACCATTTTCAACAAGTTTAAGTAGTGATTGGCTTGTATTTACAGGGATTTCAATAACTTACGGCTTTGGGAGACTGCCCTGTTGTAGAGATTAAGAAAATGAGTTTACAAGAATTTAATACCGATGAATTGCCGCAACACATTGCTGTTATTATGGATGGTAATGGGCGTTGGGCACAACAGCGAGGTAAAAATCGTTTGCGTGGTCACGAGGCAGGCGCAAAAGCAGTGCGGAAAACAGTCGAAGCAGCTGCAAAATTAGGCATTAAACACCTTACGCTTTATGCCTTTTCTACTGAAAACTGGAGCCGTCCAAAGACAGAAGTTTCCACCCTTATGTCACTTTTGGTACGAAATCTTCGTCCTGAACTACAACGTATGACAGATAATAACATACGCCTCTCGGCTATTGGCTCTTTGGACAAACTTCCCAAAAAAGTACGTGAGGAATTAGTAGAAGTAATTGAAAAGACACAAAGCAATACGGGTACAAATTTAACCTTAGCGCTTAGCTATGGTGCACGTGAGGAAATCAAGCAAGCTGTTATTGATATTAGCAAAAAAGTTAAAAATAGCATAATTAACGTTGAAAGTATTGATGAAACCATAATAAATGAGCATCTTTACACGCAACATTTGCCTGATGTAGATTTACTCATCCGCACCAGTGGTGAAGTTCGTATAAGTAATTTTCTTTTATGGCAAATTGCTTACGCAGAACTGTACTTTACTGATGTAATGTGGCCAGAGTTCGATGAGTATGAGCTTCACCAAGCAATTAATAGTTATCTAAAAAGAGAACGTAGATTTGGAAAAACAAGCGAGCAACTTACGTAACTGTTTACTCCTACCCCTTATTTTATGTACTGTGCTGTTTAGTCTCAATCAGGCCAACGCGCAACAAAATACCTATGATAAAGGTAAGTTTTATGAAGTTGGAGAAATTCAGGTTACTGGCGTAAAAAGTTTTAGCCCACAAACGGTTGTGGCATATACCGGACTTAAAAAAGGCCAGCGCATTCAAATTCCTGGTGAAGAAATTAGTGCTACTATAAATAAGTTATGGAAACTTGAACTATTTAGTGATATTGAGTTTTTTATCACAAATATTGATGGTGAAGTCGCTGATTTGGAACTATACATTCAAGAATTGCCCACGCTTTCTGACTACACCATTAAAGGAATCAAAAAAGGTAAAATCGAGACTATTGTCAAAGACACAGACATTAAAAAAGGAAAAAAACTCAGTAAAAACTTCCTTTCTACTACTAAAAACTACATTGAAAACAAATACAAAAAAGAAGGCTTTTTAAACACCAAAGTAACCATTGACACCAAGGCCGATACGACAGCTGTGAACAATCAAAAAATGTTGGTTTCTGTTGATCGAGGGGACCGCGTAAAGGTGCGCTCCATTTCTTTTAAGGGCAATGAAGTTTATAAATCCAAAAAACTTCGTAAAAAAATTAAAAATACAAGGTTAGAATTTCCAGGCCGCTTTTGGAAGCGTTCAAAGTATATTGAGGCTGATTATGAAGAAGACCTCAAGAACCTACTGGATTTCTACAAAGAAAAAGGCTATAGAGATGCCCGAATCCTTTCCGACAGTATTAGTGTAGATGACAACAAAATTGATGTTGTTATCAATCTTCAAGAAGGGGACAAGTATTACTTTGGCGATGTAGATTTTATTGGCAATTCCGTTTATAGTGACGCACAACTTAGAAGAATACTGGGTATTAAATCTGGTGATACTTACAATGGGGTGTTATTGCGTAAGCGTATTGCAGATCAAACCAAACCAGATGGTGATGACCTCACAAACTTATATCAAAACAACGGTTACTTATTTTCCAGTATAAATCCTGTTGAAGTAAGTGCTGCAAATGACACCATCAACTTCGAAATTCGTATTACGGAAGGCAAGCCTGCCTACTTTAATAGGATTAGCGTTCGAGGTAACGACAGAACAAACGACCACGTTATTTACAGAGAAATACGTACACGCCCAGGCGAACTTTACAGCAAAGATAAAGTGGTACGCTCGGTTCGTGAATTAGGGCAATTAGGCTTTTTTGATCCGGAGCAAATATCACCTGACTTTAAGGATGTGGACCCAAACGCTGGGACTGTAGACATTGAATACGGCTTGTTAGAAAAAGGGGCTAGCCAAATTGAACTACAGGGTGGTTATGGTGGCGGTGGATTTATTGGAACCCTAGGGCTTTCTTTTAATAATTTTTCCATGCGTAATATTTTTAATAAGAAAGAGTATAAGCCAGTGCCTATGGGTGACGGACAACAGCTGGCGCTGCGTCTTCAAGCGAGTCGATTTTTTGAAACCTACAGCTTTTCGTTTTCAGAACCTTGGCTAGGTGGAGAGCAACCTGTGCGTTTTTCGACGTCTATTTCGCAAACTACGCAGTACCGCTATAACTATATGACAGGGTTGGCGGATAAATCTCAATATTTTAAAATTCGTGGTATCAACTTTGGCTTGGCCAAACGCCTTCAGGTTCCTGATGATTACTTTACCCTTTCACAAACCATAGGTTACCAATACTTTGACTTAAACAACTATTTTACAGGGTTATTTACCTTCGGAGATGGGGTTTCAAACAACCTGTTTTACGCCATTGCCTTATCGAGAAATAACACCTATACAAATCCCATATTTCCTGTTGGTGGCTCTTCATTTACGATAGGCGCTAAACTTACTTTCCCATATTCATTGGTAAATAATATCGATTATGGCAATTTGAAAAACTTACCCGAGTATCAAGATGGAAATGGCAATCCTGACCAAGCTAAAATTGATCAAGAACGCTTTAAATGGTTAGAATACTATAAATTAAATTTTGAAGGTACTTGGTATACGCGCATTATTGACAAATTAATATTGCGTACCCATGCCGAATTTGGCTTTTTAGGTGCCTACAATCCCGACAGAGGAAATATTCCTTTTGAACGCTATTTCTTAGGAGGCGACGGGCTACAACAATATGCCATGGACGGAAGAGAAACCATTGCCCTTAGAGGCTACGAAAACCAATCGCTATCCAGTAGAGATGGCTCAACAGTTTATAATAAGTTCTCGCTTGAGCTGCGTTATCCCATTACATTAAAACCAAGTGCGTCTATTTATGCTTTAAGTTTTTTAGAAGCAGGTAATGGCTATGACAATTTTCGTGCGTTTAATCCGTTTGATAGTAAGCGCTCAGCAGGCTTTGGTGTCCGAATTTTTATGCCCGCATTTGGATTGTTAGGCATAGATTTTGGATATGGGTTTGATAGCGAAGTACAAAATGACTTAAACCCCAACGGATGGGAAACACACTTTATCATAGGTCAACAATTCTAATAAAGAAGCAAATGCGTTTTTTTTGGACCATGCTGTTATGCTTTTTTGTGACGGGCCTTACACATGCACAACGCAATGTGAGAATAGGGTTTTTGGATATAGACAAGGTTTTAGCAGCACATAGCGGCTTCTCTGAATCTAGTCAAGACTTGGAAGCCAAAATTGTATCGTGGCGCAACGAAATTGACACAAGACAAAAAGAATTAGATAAGCAAAGAAAAGCCCTTGAAATCGAGAGGCCTTTGCTCACAGAAGAAATCGCTGAAGAACGCGAAGAAGATATTGCCTTTGAACAGGATAAACTAGATCAATATATTGAACAACGTTTTGGAGTTGAGGGCGATTGGATTAAACAAAAGCTATTATTAGCACAACCTGCCCAGGACGAAATTCTGACAGCCATAAGAGAAATTGCTACTGACCGAAAACTAAATTATGTTTTTGATAGTTCTGCTGATATTCTTGTGTTACATTCTGAAAAAAAATACGATATTAGCGACCTTGTTATTCGATACCTAGAAATTGAAGACAAGAAAAAAGCACAATCTTTTTTGGCAGAAACCAAAAAGGAAGAACGCAGACAACGCTCAAATCCGTCTTTAGACGAGAGAAAGAAAAAAATAGAGCAGCAAAAGGCCGAGCGTCTAAAGCTCCTCGAAGAAAGAAAAGCAGAACGTCAGCGTAAAAAAGATGCTAAAAGATCGGGTGGGAAAGCCAAAACCGATGTAGTTTCTGACCTAACCTCAGAAGAAAAACAAGCGGCCAAGAAAGCTGAACTCGAGCGTAGAAAGCAAGAACGTGAAGCCGAAGTCGCACGTAAGAAAAAAGAAAAAGAAGAAGCGCTAGCCAAACGTAAAAAAGAACGGCTAGAAGAACTTGAAAGAAGAAAAAAAGAATTCGAAGAAAAACGCAAACAAGCACAACAAAAAAAGTAACACTCAATTAACTCAATACAATGAAATATTTATCTACTCTATTATTAAATGTAATCCTAATGCTTAGCAGTGCAACTTATGCACAAAGTAAAGTGGCACACCTAGACTTCCAAAAGCTCATAAGCGAAATGCCAAGTGTAATTGCTGCCCAAGAAGAAGTACAAAAACTAGAAAAAGATTACCAAACGGAAATCGAAGCTTCTATAAAGGAATACCAAACCAAATTGCAAACTTATTCTGCTGAGGCTGAAAATCAAACAGACGTAACCAATCAGGCTCGTCAACAAGAACTAGCCGGTATGGAGCAAAACATCCAACAGTTCCGTCAAACGGCTTCTCAAGACATCCAAAAGAAGCAGGCAGACCTTTTGCGTCCTATCATTGAAAATGCCCGTGCTAAGGTGCAAGAAGTTGCTAAAGCACAAGGCTTTGACTATGTAGTTGATGCAAGTCTTGGTGGTGCCTTATTGATGGCTGAAGGTAAAGACCTTGCGCCTGACGTTAAGAAAGCCTTGGGCATCTAAACCCAACATAACATATTATCGCTAAAAAACTGCTCTCTTTCGGGGCAGTTTTTTTATTTTTAAGCATGCGTTCGAAACCCATTGGTGTATTTGATTCTGGAGTAGGTGGATTATCTGTGCTTAATGCACTTAAAGAAATGCTCCCGGATGAGGACTTTATATACGTAGCCGACCAAGCCTATACCCCCTATGGAGAAAAATCACAAAAAACCATTACGGCACGTGCCGTAGCCATCACCAATTGGTTGGTCACCCAAGATTGTAAACTAATCGTGGTCGCTTGTAACACAGCTACAACCAATGCCATTGCCCACCTTAGGGCACACTTTTCGATTCCTTTTGTGGGCATTGAACCTGCTATTAAGCCAGCAGCACTTGGGAGTCAGACGGGTGTTATAGGGGTATTGGCAACTGCAGGAACACTTACCAGTACTCTTTTTCAAACAACGTCACAAGATTATACACAAGACCTCGAAGTAATCAGTCAGGTGGGGCACGGACTGGTCGCTTTGGTAGAAAAAGGCGAGGCAGCTAGCGAAGCAACCGAAAAACAACTGCGACAAATCCTATCGCCTATGCTAGAAAAGCCCATCGACCACTTGGTTCTTGGGTGTACCCACTACCCTTTTTTAAGGCATGCCCTAAAAAAAATACTCCCAGAAAATATAACGATTGTGGATTGCAGTATTGCAGTTGCCAAACAAACCTATAGACTACTAGACTTACACAACCTCCACAATTCGAGCGGAGGTACTACCACCTATTACAGCACTACTTCTGCAGAAGTTAGCATCTGGAAATCTTTTGGTGTTGAGCAAGTTAGTCAGGTGGAAATTTAGTCCTTAAACCAGCTTGCATACAGGCTATAATTTTTTGCAATACGTGCTATTTCTCCTGAAATCAATTCGGGCGAAGTAT
>JBDQNA010000117.1:0-3676 GCA_040261965.1 Flavobacteriaceae bacterium | reverse complement strand
TGTTCATCAACTTGAAAAGGAAACGTTTCATTGGAGTTTTAGCCTACCGTTCATTATAGGGTTGGTAATTGTAGTTCTATCCGTATTAGAGAAAATAGAAACCCCTCCGTAAAGAAGGGGCGTGTTGGTGGTCCCACCTGGGCTCGAACCAGGGACCAACTGATTATGAGTCAGCTACTCTAACCAACTGAGCTATAGGACCCGATGGGCAAAAATACACAATAATTTATCAGTTCATCATCTGTTGTAAAACATTTTTCTATCCTCTGAAATAAATCTTAATCGTTGGAAATCCTATCCCTCCGGCGCTGAAAAGGGACTAGTAGCATCAAAAAGGGCTTGCACAAGTTGATCAAAAACAGCCGCTGTTTTCTGCATATGTGAGACCTCTAGTGTTGGCGATCCCTTGCCTCGGGGCGATGCTTTTTCTCCTACATAAAGCACCCCTTTTTTATACTGCTTAAGGGCAATTATGCCCGCTTGTACGGCTGGATTATCTGGGTTATGGGTGGTCCACAGCATCGCATACAAAAGCAGCTGACGTGCTTGGCCGCGTTCTGGATCATAAGCCATGTTCGTCCAATCCCTAATGCCTAAATCTTGCGTCTGCCCTGTTTTATAATCCAAAACACGTACGTTTCCATTGAGCTTATCCACCCGATCAACCGTTCCTTTAAATGTAACGGGGGTATCAATCCCCGCAATCGTTAGCGTCATGGCTAGTTTTTGCTCCAAGGCTATAATTTCAATTACATCCCCCGCCTGAATATTCGCCTGCTCTTGAGAAATCAAGTTCTGAATATTTCGTTTTATGGCGGCCAAGGCAAGCACATTCTTTCCTGAAATCTTTTGAGGGTGTTCGCGTTTAACCATCTCGTCAACAACGCTGTCCACACGGGCAATCATTTTCTTACAATCCGCTTGGGTGAGTTGCTTGCCCACATGAGGCGTATAAAGCCCTTCCAAAGCGTTGTGAATTAATGTACCATAGGTTTTATGCGAGAAAAAAGTTTCAAGCTCGTCTTCTTCTCGTAGCCCCAACAAATAACGCTTGTAAAAAGCATACCCGTCTTTTACGAATAGATTTAACCCTGAAGGTGAAAAGCCAACCTTGGCAAGCTCCGCTAGTTTATTCATCACTGCAGCTGTTTTTGGAACACTTTTATGGCTGCTTGACGGAGGAACGAAAGGCACTTCTTGAGAGTGCTCTTGCCAGTTATGCGCTTTTGGACAGTCAAATGCCCATTGTCTTATAAACCTACTGCGCTCGCCGACTTGAATTCCATCCGTAGTACCATTATAAAACAACTTAACATTGGAGGCGCGATACATAAGGCGATAAAAATGATAGGTAAAAATGGCATCTTGCTCGTCTTGTGTAGGTAATCCAAACGCCTTTTTAACTTCATAAGGAATCCAAGAAGGTTGCTCGCTTTGTCCCGGCAGCAGGCCTTCATTAACACCAGCCATCAATACGTTGTCAAAATCAATTGCTCTTGTTTCCAAAACGCCTAATATTTGTAACCCTTCTAATGGAGCGCCAACAAAATTTAATTTTTGGCCAGTACTCAATTGGCTGTATAGATTGCGGAGTAAGGAAAAGGAAAATGCTTGATTTAGCGCTGCAACTGATCCTTTAATTTGACTCAACAACACCATCAGTTTCTCCACGGCTAGACTGTATGTTTGTTTTATCGCTTGACTCTGTTGGATGTCATAAAACAACGGCAATACTTCTAGCATGTCGGCGACCCATTGGTCTGCTGTTCCGTTTAGTCTAAATAATGTATCTATCCTTGCGTGAGCAGCTTTGGGAACTATGGCTTTTATAAAGGCCGTATCTACATAACCCCGGTGGTCTTTTTTTGCCTGTTCCAATACGGCGTCTAAACTTGAAGCTGAGGATGTGAATAGGGCCTTGGTTTCGGGCATAGAAAAAACGCTTTCTACATCTGCAAAATAAAAGCCTTTAACTGTTTGTCGAAGCGTCATTTTTAAGAGCGCATTAATAAATATGGCTGTAGGGTGCTGGTCAAGAGGAAAACCCATGGTAATATTCAGCTTTTCAATTGATGGGGGAAGGGCATAAAGCAACGGCATAAGTAAAGACTCGTCAGCGAGGACAACTGCTGTTTTAGACCAATCCTGCTGTTCATCCATCTTAGCCAACAAGGCTCCTATTTCTTTGGCCTGCCCCACCTGTTGCTGTACTTCAGTTACCGCGATGTTTTTAGGTGCTTGAAAAAATGCATGAGCTTGATCAAAAGGCTGTTGTTTATACTCTGGCCAGCTTGAAATATAGCCACGGATAAAGCGTCCTGCTTGGTGTAATTTGTCATCAAGCATCCGTTTGTCAATATCCCAAAAAACCTGTGCCCGTCCTTGTGTAAGTAACTCGCGAACTATAAAAATTTCACTTGGGCTTAAAGCATTGAACCCACAAAACACAAATTGGGTTTTTGAGTTGTGCTGTAAAAAGGTTTCCAAGAGTTCTGTTGACATGCGATAACACATCCCAGGCGTTGTTTGCCCGCTTTCTTCAAGGCGATGCATAAACTCGTAATACATGTCTGGAAGGCGTTTCCAAAACGCCCTATAATCTTGGATTATTTTGTCTTGCGCTTGTCCCCATGCCCTAATTTCATGTAAGGATGACATGTATGAGAAAAAATCCTTCCGGTCCACCAAGTATTGATCTATAGTGTTTAGGTCTTTTAGCAAAGGGGTAGACCATCCTAAAAAGGTTTCAAAGCTGTTGGGCTTGTCCTTTTTATCGATTGATGTACAGTAGCTCTGATAAAGCGCCTGTTGCTGCTCTAGATCCGAAGCGGGTTTTAGCGTACTTATGGCCACTACAAAATCATCTATACTGAAGGACTGTGGAAGAATAAGAGGGCCTTCAAGAGTTGCTGTGAGTTCTTTCTGAAGAAAGAGTTGGGCCCTACGGTTTGGTAAAACGAAGCACATATTTTCCCAGTCGGGTTGTTGCGCTTTCACTGTTTGCACAACGTTTCCTAAAAAAGAATTCATCATGCCCTAAAATAAAAAAACGCGGTGAAATCACCGCGTTTTGTTTATGATAATACTGTAAGTATGTTTAGTTCACTACTTTGAACTCTACACGGCGGTTAATTGCACGACCTTCTTCTGTGTCGTTACTTGCTTTTGGCATAGATTCCCCAAATGCTTTAGTGCTTAAACGATTGGCGTCAACGCCTACGTTAACCAAGTACTCTTTAATAGAGCTCGCGCGGTTGTTAGAGAGTGGGTTGTTGAAAGACTCTTCTCCTGTATTGTCTGCGTGACCTTCAATGCTGATGTTTACGTTGCTGTTAGCTAACAAAACTTTAATTACCGTTGAAAGGCGTTGAACATCTGTAGAGTCGATATTGTACTTCTCTAGGTCGAAGTTAATATCGTAATCCCCTAGCATAGAAAGTGGGTATTCTGGACAACCGTTGTTAGATGCAGGGCCTGCTACTGTTGGGCACTTGTCATCTTTGTTTGCTACTCCGTCTCCGTCCGCATCTGGGCAGCCGTTCATAGCTTTGCTTCCTGCTGCATTTGGACAGGCGTCGTCTGCGTCTGTGATGCCGTCGCCATCTGCATCTGGGCAACCATTCATGGCTGCAACACCAGCTACATTAGGACAGGCGTCATCTGAATCTTTGATGCC
>JBDQNA010000105.1:0-4173 GCA_040261965.1 Flavobacteriaceae bacterium | reverse complement strand
CATGAGCAGCCCAACTTTATCGTTGTTTTGCAAAGCAGAAAAAGCAAGGGTGGCAGCAATTTCGGTAAGGGTGTCACGCTTGCGCTGTTCTAATGAGCCAAAGTCAGCAGAGCCACTTACGTCTACGACCAACATAAGTGTCAGTTCGCGTTCTTCCTCAAATACTTTTACATAGGGCTCTTGATAACGAGCGGTTACGTTCCAATCTATCGCGCGGACATCATCGCCATACTGATATTGACGCACCTCGCTAAAGGTCATACCACGTCCCTTAAAGGTACTGTGGTATTCCCCCCCAAAGATATGATTGCTTAATCGGCGGGTTTTGATTTCTATCTTACGAACTTTCTTTAAAAGCTCTTTTGTGTCCATAGCGAAAAACTGTTTTTTATACTAAGGTACCTCTACAGCGTTAACTATTCGCTGAATGATGTCCTCGGAGCTGACGTTCTCGGCTTCTGCTTCATACGTAATTCCAATACGATGGCGCAGCACATCATAAACAACGGCGCGAACGTCTTCTGGAATTACATAGCCACGGCGCTTGATAAAAGCATAGCATTTGGCAGCAGTTGCCAAATTGATGCTCCCCCTTGGTGAGGCGCCAAAGCTAATAAGTGGTTTTAAAGATTGTAGTTTATATTTTTCGGGATATCGTGTAGCGAAAACCAAGTCCAGAATATACTTTTCAATCTTTTCGTCCATATACACTTCCCGAACAGCTTTTTGTGCCTTAGAAATCTGTGCGGTACTAATCACAGGTTTTACTGTGCCAAAAGAATCGTTGAGGTTGGCACGAACAATTGCTTGCTCATCAGAGAGGTTGGGGTAATCAATGATTACTTTAAGCATAAAACGGTCTACCTGTGCTTCTGGTAATGGATAGGTTCCTTCTTGCTCCACCGGGTTTTGGGTGGCCATTACCAAAAATGGCGGCTTGAGCTTAAAGGTTTCGTCACCAATGGTTACTTGCTTCTCTTGCATGGCTTCCAAGAGGGCGGATTGCACCTTTGCAGGGGCTCTGTTAATTTCATCCGCAAGTACAAAATTGGCGAATACTGGCCCTTTTTTGATGCTAAAATCATTTTCTTTAGCATTGTAAATCATGGTTCCTATTACGTCGGCTGGAAGTAAGTCGGGCGTAAATTGAATACGGCTAAAGCTTCCTTTTACTGCCTTGCTCAAGGTATTTATGGCAAGCGTCTTGGCCAGTCCAGGAACCCCTTCTAAGAGAATATGTCCTTGTCCAAGCAAACCGATAAGCAAACGTTCTACCATTTGCGGTTGGCCTACAATGACTTTGTTCATCTCAAGCGTTAGGATGTCTATGAAAGCGCTTTCTTTTTCTATCTGCTCGTTAAGTGCCTTGATATCTACAGCGTTATCGCTCATGTGTTTTGTTTTTTTAATTAGCGTTGCAAAATGTACAAAAATGTACCGTGCACCTGTTAACATTTGGTTAAAAATAGGGCTTATCAAAGGTATTACAAAAAGTGTTGAAATAGCTTACTAACTTTGCATTAAACATTTGTGATGATTAATAAAAGGCTGCTCATCAAAAGCTTGCTGGCGCACAACGATGAAAACAGTTTCTACGATAAAAAAAGACAGTTGAATTTAAGCCTGCGTGAAGGCAAGGCTAAGTTCCTAAAACACATTTGTGCCTTATCGAATTCCAATCCAAAAAACAACTCATACATCGTTGTAGGCGTAGATGATGGAGACAGCAGCATTCGTGGGGTAGACTTTTTTGATGATGCCAAGCTGCAAAACCTCATCAATGCCTACTTGGATAACCCCCCCGTGGTTCTTTACGAAAATATTCACTTTCCGCATTTGCCTGAGGGAAAGGTTGTAGGCTTGGTAACCATAAGACCCACCAATAAAATAACCGCATTGCGAAAAAACATTTGGAAATATTTTGGAGGTGCCGTGTTTTTTAGAGACGGTAGTATATCCGTCTCCAAAGTTTTTGACATTGAGCTCCTAGATACCAATTCGGCGGTGGTGGCAGAAATTGAAAAACATGCCCAAAACAACATCGAATTAACGCTCGATGGGGTTGTTGATTTTATGAATCGTCACGACAGCATATTAAACCCCAAATACAAAGTTTTTAAAGAATCTTTTGTGCTCTGTTGGGCAGGGCTGGAAAAAAAGGAAAAAGGAAAGTCTTACTATTCTCGAGTGGATGTTGAACTAATCAATGAACATGTAAAATTGTTCTACTCCACTCACGACGAAGTAGAAATTGAAATGGATGCTCATTCGTTTAGTCTTATTGAATATGTGCGCTTAGGATTTAATAGTGCCTATAAGTATTACCCCCTAGAGCGGGTG
This sequence comes from Flavobacteriaceae bacterium, assembly GCA_040261965.1. Taxonomy (GTDB): domain Bacteria; phylum Bacteroidota; class Bacteroidia; order Flavobacteriales; family Flavobacteriaceae; genus UBA7446. The sequence goes on along the minus strand of JBDQNA010000105.1, from coordinate 1,833 downwards.
ACTTTTTTGTTTGACAACAAAGGCTCATACCAAATTGATTCCGCTTTTTTGTTTACGCCGCCGAAATATGAAAAAAAGCTGCTACATCATATCTATAATGCCAACAACGCACTGGCTGAAAAGCTGCTAAAAAACCTAAGCCTGACCAAAAACGATAAGGAAGATGTGGATAATTTGGCGCCTACTTATATGTTGTGTTACCTCAACGGTTTTGAAGCTGCATTAGGAAAATTAAACGACCTCACTGCGGTACTGAAACAACATGGTGAACAAACGTACCAAGGTCTAAAAGACACCCAGCGGATACTGCGGAAAATTAAATATCATTAACAAGTTGGTGTGCTTGCATATAGGCAATAACCTCATCAGGTAACCACTCTTTTAGCTGCAGCATATCCTTTGTTTTGCGAATCCTTGTAGCAGAAACATCCAACAAGGGAGCTTCAAGGCGCTGAGCTGCTGTAAATGCATCTAAAGAAATATCATTTCTGGGATAAATCAACAAGGGGAATTGTTTGATAAAAGCTGCATTTTTCCATGCATCCAACCCTGTTGCGCTGTCGGCACCCATCAACATGATATAGGAGTGCTCCGGGTTTGCTGTCGTAAGTTTTTGAAGGGTGTGGGCTGTATAATTTGGTTTGGGCATATGCAACTCAATATCGTTTGCTACCAAACCATCATATGGGGCTAAGGCTTTTACTAACATTTTCCAGCGGTGCTCTTCGGACAAAAGCACAGCCGTGTTTTTATGTGGGTTCTGTGGGGTCAATATATAATGTGCCTCGTCTACCTTTTGTTGATCGAGTGCTGCCTGGCCAATGCCGATATGTCCTTTGTGAATGGGATTAAAACTTCCGAAAAATAGCGCTATCCGCTTCATTCTGTCAAGAAGTTGGTGATGTATTCTTCCGTTTCACTTTTGGCTGTTTCCAAATTATCATTTACCACTACAACATCAAAATCGGTGGCGCGAGCCATTTCATCATGGGCCTTTTTCAAGCGCATGGCTATTTTATCAGCGCTATCCGTACCTCGTTGGCGCAACCGCTCTGCCAGGGCTGCCTTACTAGGAGGTTTGATAAATATAGAAATGGTTTTTTGGGGAAACTGCTTTTTGATGTTTAATCCTCCTACTACGTCTATGTCAAATACCACATTTTTACCCAATGCCCAAATGCGAGCTACCTCAGATTTTAATGTGCCGTAAAACATGCCGGGATATACCTCTTCGTATTCAGAAAACGCACCTTCAGCAATTTTGGCTTTAAACGCTGCTTCAGACAAAAAATAGTAGTCTTTACCCTCTACCTCTTGTCCTCTAGGTGGTCTAGAAGTAGCCGAAACAGAAAACGCCAAGTTGAGGTGTTCCAGCGCGAGTAAGTGTTTTGCAATGGTTGTTTTTCCACTACCCGAAGGGGCCGATAAAACAATACATTTTTCCGTTTTCATTACAAGGCGTTGAGTACTTGTTCTTTGATACGCTCCAAGGCATCTTTCATGCTAACAACAGATTTTTGTAATACTGCATCGTTAGCTTTAGATCCAATGGTATTGATTTCACGTCCCATTTCTTGGGCGATAAATCCTAGTTTTTTGCCTTTGGTCGGGGTTTTTTCGTCGAGGTTACTTTGAAAATAATCGAGGTGATGCTCAAGGCGTACCAACTCTTCATTAATGTCCCATTTTTCGAGGTAAAAAACCAACTCTTGCTCCAAACGGTCTTGGTCATACTCAAGGTTTAGCTGACGTAATTGATCCTCTAGTTTTTGCTTGCGTGTGGCTATACGCGTGTCGGCTTGTGCGGCTATGCTTTTTAGCTGTGCTGTGATT
>JBDQNA010000079.1:0-5991 GCA_040261965.1 Flavobacteriaceae bacterium | reverse complement strand
TGGTTCTTGGTGGTGGTGTTGTGGGCACCAATGCAGCAGATGTACTTGTGGGTATGGGGGCTGATGTAACTATCTGCGACATCAATGAAAGTCGATTGACAACACTAGTGGAATTATTTGATGGTAAAATCGAAACTCTTTTGGCTACAAAAGATAATATCGCGGCAAAATTACCTTTTGTAGATACGGTAATTGGTGCCGTATTGGTCAAAGGAGCAAAAGCACCCAAGCTAATAACCAGCGACATGTTGCCTTTGCTAAAATACCATGCGGTATTAATAGATGTTGCGGTAGACCAAGGCGGTTGTTTTGACACCACAAAACCAACAACCCACGAAAACCCAACCTATTATGTGGATGATATACTGCACTACGCTGTAGCAAACATGCCCGGTGCAGTTCCAAGAACTTCCACCCAAGCCTTGTCAAATAAGACGTTTCCCTATATCATGACACTCCTTAACAGTTCATTAGATCAACTCCCCAAAGAAGTGCTTAAAGGAGTGAATATGTTTCAGGGCAAGCTTACAAATCGTGAGGTAGCAGAGGCGTTTAAACTTCCCTACACCAATTTGGCAACTATTCTAGGGTAATGCTTATTTTCGTACAATGAACAGTATTCCATCCTTAAACCTTCAAGAATTTGTATCGGGCGATGTCGCCCAAAAGCAGCAATTTATAGTAGACTTAGGCCACGCCTTTGAGGAAATAGGCTTTGTTGCCATTTCGGGCCATTATCTAGATACAGCGCTTATCGATGAGCTGTATGCCCAAATCAAGGCTTTTTTTGATTTGCCAGAAAACGTTAAAAAGAAATATGAACTTGATGGCTTGGGCGGACAACGGGGCTATACCTCTTTTGGTAAAGAACATGCCAAGGGTAAGAAAGAAGGAGATTTAAAGGAATTTTGGCATTTCGGACAATATGCTGAAGTTCCAGAAATTTTAAAACCCCACTACCCACCAAATGTCATGGTTGAAGAATTACCCGCTTTTAATGAAGTAGGCGAAAAGGTGTTTAAGGCACTTGAAAAAACAGCTATGGCGCTATTGCGTGCCATATCGTTACATTTGGGTCTTGAACAACATTATTTTGATGCTTTTGTTGCTACGGGGAATAGCATCCTTCGTCCAATACACTACCCCCCTATTCAACAGGCGCCAAAAAATGCAGAGCGTGCGGCTGCACATGGCGACATAAACTTGATTACGCTGCTTATGGGTGCACATGGTAGAGGGCTGCAAGTACTAAACCGTAAAGGCGATTGGATAGATGCTATTGCTGGAGAAAATGAATTGATGGTCAATGTAGGCGATATGCTTTCACGACACACCAACAACGTATTGAAGTCAACTATTCATCGTGTAGCAAACCCTCCCAAAGAAATGTGGGGTAATTCACGCTACTCCATTCCATTTTTTATGCATCCCATCGCTACCATGCCCCTAAACGTATTGCCCCATTGCATAAACGAGCAGCAACCCAAACAATATGCTGATATAACCGCTGGTGACTTTCTCACAGAGCGACTAATAGACCTTGGATTACTCAAAACATAATGGCCAAACTCAACGATTTATCAGATTTTAAAAAACTATTCCCTGAAGCAGCGGGCACCTATACCCCACCGAACGACGTGAAGGGAGTTTTGCCTAAACAGTATTTAGAAGCTCATTTTAGCAACAAAGGGCGTGGCGGAAAAACAGTTACCATTATCAAAGGGTTTGCGGGTGCTCCAGAAGCTCTTAAATCACTGGCTAAAGCACTCAAGCAACACTGTGGCGTAGGCGGAAGTATCAAAGATCAAGACATCATCATCCAAGGGAATATGCGAGACAAAATCATGACATTCCTCCAAAAAGAAGGCCATCAAGTTAAACGTGTAGGAGGTTAGGATGGGCTTATTGGCATAAATTTGGTACGAAAATTATCTATCAATATTCCTAAACCTAAACCCTCAAATTATGCGCTTACTTATGCTTGCTATTATACTTAGCTTTTTTTTGTCGTGTAAAGAAAGTGATACTGTAATATTAAAATCAGAAGAGCCAGCTGAAAATAAAACAGCTGAATACACGGTTGCATTTTCTTTCAATTGGAACAACAACGATTTCCCTGTAGACTATCCCTCAAATCCCCATTTTTCCCCTTTAGTTGGTTGGGTTCACCAAAAAGACAACACTTTTTTTGATACAGGAAAAACAGCTACAGATGGGATTAAAATCATGGCAGAGGTTGGAGGCACCCCGACGCTAGTTAAAGAGCTCCAAGCCCTTATTGACCAAGAAAAAGGACTTAAAACCTATGTGGGAAGTGGCTTAGGGAGCGGAGTTGGAAGTATTGTACTTGATATTACCATTAGCAATGAAATTCCGGCTGTATCATTGGTTACCATGCTTGCCCCTAGTCCGGATTGGTACATAGCAGCTGTAAACGTTGTTTTGACAGACGAGGATGATAATTTTATAGAGTCCAAAACAATACATGGTGGTGTTTATGATGCAGGAACCGATAGCGGTACTACATTTACCGCAGCCAATAGCGCTAGCAATCCCCGAGAAAATATTGACATCATAACACAAGCACCTCTAGGAGACGGCAATGGCGTGAAGTCATCTATTTGCAGCGTTACCTTCACAAAAAAATAATCACCAGTCTATTGGTGGTTTTCCATGGGCTTTCAAAAAAGCATTTGCCTGATTGAAGTGTTTGTTGCCGAACCACAATTCCCTATTGGCACTCAGCGGAGACGGATGTCCCGCTTCAAGTACCAAATGCTTTTCTCGGTTAATGTGCCTGCCTTTTTGCTTGGCATAATTGCCCCAAAGCATAAAAACCAGGCCTGTTCCATTTGAAGACAGTTTTTCAATTACTGCATCCGTAAATTGCTCCCATCCCTGTTTTTGATGGCTAGCTTCCTGCCCTGCCCTAACGGTCAAGGTCGCATTGAGCAACAATACCCCTTGAGCTGCCCAAGGCAATAAACTGCCAGATTCAGGATAGGGTTTAGCCGTATTTTGTTGGAGTTCTTTTAGTATGTTTATCAATGAAGGGGGATGTGGAATTCCTGCCGGAACAGAAAAACACAAACCATGAGCCTGTCCTGGACCGTGATACGGATCCTGTCCAATAATGACCACTCTAACACGTTCAAAAGGACATAACTCAAAAGCCTTAAAAATGTCTTCTTCGGGTGGATAACAGTTAAATTGCCCATACTCTTGACGAATAAATTGGCTAAGTCTTTCAAAGTAAGGTGCCTTAATTGTATCCTCCAACTGGGTTTGCCAAGATTTTATCAGTCGAACCTTCATTAAAAAAGCTATTTTTGCGTTGCCTCAAGGTAGGAAAAATTGAAATGAAAAAAATTCCACAAAAAGCACTTGATGATTTAGAGTTTGGGGTTGTCCTCGAACAAGCAGCCTTGCGCTGTGCAACAGCACTTGGAAAGGAGCAAATGATGGCCAGTGTTCCCTCAAGTGATGTGAACGTGGTAAAAAAAGCTTTGTTGCGTACAAACGAATATGCCATTTCCTTTTCAGAAGAAAAGCCCATTCCCAATCACGGCTTTGATGACGTCAGCGAAGAAGTATCGTTACTCGATGTAGAAAACAGCAAGATTGAAGTTGAAGGCTTCCGCAAATTGTTATTACTCGTTGATACTGCCAATACACTCATCAAATTTTTAAAGAAAAACAAAGACCGCTATCCTACCCTATTTGAGGCCACTTATGGTCAAGTCCCCATCAAAGAAATTCCAGCTGAAATAAACCGTGTCGTTGATACGTTTGGAGAAGTCAAAGACCGGGCTTCCGATAATCTTCACATCATCCGCAAACAAATGAATACGGTACGTTCTAAAATAAGCCAAAGCTTTGGAGCTGCTTTAAGCACCTATCAAGGATCTGGATTCTTAGATGATATCAGAGAAACAGTTATGGGTAGCAGACGTGTGTTAGCTGTCAAGGCCATGTATCGACGTAAAGTAAAAGGTGTGATACACGGCAGCAGCAAAACGGGTAGTATAGTATATATAGAACCCCAAACCACGCTTGCCTATACCCAAGAACTTCAAAACCTTATTTATGACGAAAAAGAAGAAATCGATTTAATTCTGCGTGCACTTACAAATTATATGCGCCCGTTTGTACATGATTTTAACCAATTTGCCAGTTTGCTAATTTTAATCGATATGCACGCCGGCAAAGCCTATTATGCCAAAGAAATGGACGGCGTAATGCCCATTTTGAGTGATTTGCAAGAAATTGACATTAAAAAAGCCTATCACCCGCTACTCTATTTGAGCAATAAAAGAAAAAAAAACAGCACCTATCCACAGGACGTGCATTTGCATACTGAAAATCGCATTGTGGTAATCTCTGGTCCAAATGCTGGTGGGAAAAGCATCACACTCAAAACTGTTGGTCTATTACAACTGATGTTGCAAAGTGGTTTTCTACTCCCAGTAGACGAAAGCAGTCATATGAGCGTATTTGAACGAGTGCTTACGGATATTGGGGACAATCAATCTATAGAAAACGAATTGAGCACCTATAGCTATCGACTAAAAAACATGCAACGCTTCTTAAAAAAATGTGATGCAAAAACACTGTTCTTGATCGATGAATTTGGAACGGGATCAGATCCCGAACTAGGTGGGGCGTTGGCTGAAATATTCCTTGAAGTCTTTTATGAGCGTAATGCTTTTGGAGCCATAACAACGCATTATTCAAACCTTAAGCTTTTGGCAAACGAATTACCACATATGACCAATGCCAATATGCAATTTGACGGTAAAAGCTTACAGCCAACCTTTCATTTGGTCACAGGCGAGGCGGGCAGCTCGTTTACTTTTGAGGTAGCTGAGAAAAATGGGATTCCATACAGCCTAATCAACAAGGCAAAAAAGAAGATTGAACGAGGTAAAGTCCGTTTTGATGCCAGCATAGCCAAGCTGCAAAAAGAGCGTGCTAGCATGAGTAAAACTTCGAAAGCGATGCAAGAAGCTTCGGTCAAAAGCAAAAAGGAAAACGAGAAACTAGAAACTCTCAATGCCAAGGTGAAGCACAAGCTTGAACGCTATCAAGAACTCTTTGACCAAGAAAAGCGCATGATTGTTTTAGGCAATAAAGTAAATGATGCTGCAGAACGTTTTTTTATCACAAATAAAAAGCGTCCACTTATATCGGAATTATTGCAAATTGTAGAAACCGAAAACGCAAAACGAAAGCGAAAGACCAATACCGCACACAAAAAAGAACAACAAGAAAAGCGGGCTATCAAGAAAGAAGTAGTGGAAAAGGTAGAAGTGGTACGCGAAGAAAAAAAGAAGCAAAAAGAAGCCAAACCAACAGAAAACTATCGCCCAAAAGTCACTTTCCACATAGGTGATAAAGTGCGTATGTTTGATGGAAAGGCCGTGGGTACTATAGATACCCTTGAAAAGAAAAAAGCCATCGTAAACTACGGTATTTTCACCACTCAGGTTAACGTTGAGGCGCTTGAACTAGTAGAAAGAAAAAAGAAGTGAAAACTGCCGTTGTCTTTTACGATAACAGCTGTTTGTTGTGTAGCAAAAGTGTGCAGTTCATATTGAAGCATGACAAGCACAAACACTTTTTATTTAGCCCGCTCGACAGTACAAGTGCAAAATCCTACAAGTTGACTGCCGAAACAGTGGTTGTACTTAGCAGCCATCAAAACCTATTAACACATCACAAAGCCGTAAAATACATCCTTAAAAATCTACCAAAAGTGAAATGGGTGGTATTTGTGCTAGCTATAGCACCTAAAGGAATACAGCGGTTTGTGTATGGGTTAATCTCCAGAAATAGAAAACGTTGGTTTGGTACCACCAATTGCATGCTTTCAAATCAGTATAGCGAACGCTTTATCGACTAACTTTTGTAATGATCATCCCAGTTTTTGACTTTGGGTGTTCCAAGTTTGCCAAGCCATTTGGCAACCATCATGGAAACCGATGCATCACC
>JBDQNA010000054.1:0-7290 GCA_040261965.1 Flavobacteriaceae bacterium | reverse complement strand
GGTATACATATCGCATTAATACCGAGTTTTTTAAGGAAAGATCCTCGTATTGATCTGAAAGTATTTGAAGGAAAAATAACCTGATAAAAAGCACACTACCTACAAATGCAATCGCTGTGGTAAAAAAGCGGGTTCTCATCACTTTGTTTTTTGAGTTAAAACAAGCAATAAAAAACAGGTCATAATGGTTAAAATACTGTTTGCTCCCCATGCCCCTAACAACCAGCCAAACTTAGACCAGCTTGCTGTCATGACAGTAAAAAGGAAAAAGTGATGAACCAATATGATAAGTAAGGTATAGAGACAAAGGCTCCCGAATGATTCGTTTTCAATCTTCAGGTCTCTCAAGGAAATGGTGTCTCGATATGCAGCGCGCATTAGCAGGGGTCTTGTGAAGCACGCAATCAGACTTGCGACGGTGTGAATGCCCCCTGATAAGAAAAGCAAGTCCACCATAACTCCTATAAAAAATCCAACCAATAACACTACCCAAGCTTCCCACTGGTGCGGTAACAACACAAATAAGAGTACATAGATTAAGGGCGCATATTGGATCCCTAGCATGATAGGGTCAAGCATAAAAACCTGTGCAAAGACAAGTGCCAAAAACCATACCAGTAAGCTTATCGGTTTACTCATTATCGATGATCATATCTTTTATTGTTTCAGCCTTAGGTATCACAACGCCATAGACATAATCCAGATTGGTCATGTCTTGAAAAAGGGATATGTGGAGTTGGTAATAGTTATCGTTTGTAGGTACAATAACCTCCCGAACAACGCCAAGGTTAATATATTTTGGAAAAACAGCTGACATTCCACCTGTGACAATGGTGTCTCCCACTTGCACACTAGCAGCTAAGGGAACGTCGGACAGCATCATGTCGTTTGGCGAATCACCATTCCAATGAAGACTTCCAAAATGATTGCTTTTTTTTAGTTTTGCGTTTATACTCAGCGACTTATTTAGCAAGGAAATAACACTGCTGGTTTCTTCATTGATACTATGAACAATCCCAATGACACCTTTTGCAGAAATAATCCCCATTTCCTTGTGCAGGCCGCTTTTTTTTCCAGCGTTGAGTGTGATATGATTGTAGTTGAGCTGAATACTATTGCGAATAACTTGTGCAGGAATTACTTCAAATGGAATGCTGTCTAAAAGAAGTGCTTGACTTTGCTCATTGATAAGCTTTTTTAACAGATACTGGTTGTCTTCAAGAAGCTGTTGGTTGTGTTGATTAAGCTTAAAATAAGAAAAAAACTGATGGCGAGCCTCAAAAAAAGGAGCAAGGGCAGCATTGTTAAGTGCTAAAAAGTTACTGCGCTGGTAGTTGTGATTACGATCCACAAATCGAAGGGAGAGCGCTAGCAACAAAATAAACAGCAGTAGCGTTCTGTTTCGCAGTATGCTGTTCAGTAATTTTTGCATGTGTTACACTACTTTATCAAAACAGACTTGTATCGCTCAATATTTTTAAGCACGGTACCTGTTCCTCGAACTACAGCTCTAAGTGGATCTTCTGCAATAAAAATGGGGAGTTCCGTTTTTTGAGATAGTCTTTTGTCCAGACCTCGGAGCATAGAACCACCACCGGCTAGGTACACCCCAGTGTTGTAGATGTCTGCTGCTAACTCGGGAGGCGTTTGTGCAAGTGTTTCCATAACAGAATCTTCAATTCGTACTATGGATTTATCTAATGCCTTGTAAATTTCACGGTATGAAATAAGAATTTCTTTAGGTTTTCCTGTCAATAAATCACGCCCCTGAACCGACATATCTTCAGGAGGGCTTTCCAATTCCTCAGTTGCAGACCCAATGCTTATTTTGACACGTTCTGCTGTGCGTTCACCAATAAACAAGTTGTGCTGGGTGCGCATATAATAAATGATATCGTTTGTGAATACGTCACCAGCAATTTTAACCGATTTATCACATACAATTCCGGAAAGGGCAATGACTGCAATTTCAGTAGTACCCCCCCCTATATCAACAATCATATTTCCCTTGGGTTGCATGATGTCAACGCCAATACCAATAGCTGCTGCCATAGGTTCGTGAATCAAATAGACTTCTTTTCCGTTTACACGCTCTGCAGATTCTCTAACGGCACGCATCTCCACTTCGGTAATACCAGAGGGTATACAGATGACCATACGAAGCGATGGCGTAAAAAAGCGTTTTTTGAGCGAAGGAATATTTTTAATAAACAAGCTAATCATTTGCTCAGAAGCATTAAAATCAGCAATAACGCCATCTTTTAGCGGGCGTATCGTTTTGATGTTTTCGTGGGTTTTCCCTTGCATCTGGTTGGCTTCTTGACCCACAGCAATAATTTTGCTGTTCCTTCTGTCCATAGCTACTATAGATGGACTGTCAACCACTACCTTATCATTGTGAATAATAAGCGTGTTAGCAGTGCCTAAGTCAATAGCTATTTCTTCGGTCAAAAAGTCAAAAAATCCCATGTAATTGGTATTGGTATGTAATATACGAATTAATGTTTAAAATGCCTTACACCAGACATAACCATTGCCAAATTATTTCCATTGCAATAGTCTATGCTCATTTGATCTTTGACCGACCCTCCGGGTTGAATTACGGCTACAATGCCAGCATTCTTTGCAATTTCAACACAATCTGGAAAAGGAAAGAAAGCATCACTAGCCATAACTGCTCCAGTCAAGTCAAAACCAAAATGTTTTGCTTTTTCAATAGATTGATTTAACGCATCTACTCTTGAAGTTTGGCCTGTTCCAGCGGCAAATAACTGTCCGTTTTTAGCCAAAACAATGGTATTGGATTTGGTGTGTTTTGCAATTTTAGAAGCAAACAATAAATCGCTAATTTCCTGTACGGAGGCTTTTCTTTCTGTGACGTCACGAAGTATGGACTGGTCGTCTGTTATCCCGTCACGTTCTTGCACCAAATGTCCATTGAGGCATGAGCGAACCAAAGAAGAAGGTTGTGGATAGTTTTTTAAATCCAGCAAAATTCTATTCTTTTTTTGTTTTAATACTTCCAAAGCACTTGCTTCAAAAGCAGGGGCAATTACAACCTCACAGAAAAGTGTATTGATTTTTTCGGCTGTGGGAAGGTCTATGGTGGTGTTGGCAATTAGCACGCCACCAAAAGCAGATACTGGATCACCGGCAAGTGCATCTGTGTAGGCTTGTGAAATGTTATCACGCGTAGCCAACCCACAAGCATTGTTGTGTTTTAGGATAGCAAAAGTGGGTGCATCGTCTTTAAATTCTGCCATCAACTGTACTGCGGCATCAACATCGAGCAGGTTGTTGTAAGAAAGCGCCTTGCCGTGATGCTTATAAAACACCTCCTCAAAATTGCCGAAGAAAGTTCCTTTTTGATGTGGATTTTCGCCATATCGCAAGAGTTTACCTTCGTTGTAGCTCAGCTTTAAAGCATCGTTATCTTCTTCAAAGAAATTGAAAATATGCGTGTCGTAATGCGAAGATACACGGAACGCATTTGCGGCAAATTGTTTACGATCTGCCAATGCTGTTTGTCCATCTTTACTTTCTAGTAATGTTAGAAAGTCATCGTAATCACCTACAGATGACACGCACAAGACGTCTTTGTAGTTTTTGGCAGCAGCACGTATGAGTGAAATCCCACCAATGTCTATTTTTTCAATGATGTCTGCTTCTGATGCGCCAGATTTAACGGTATCTTCAAATGGATACAAATCTACCAATACAATATCAAGATGTGGTATGTTGTATTCCGCCAGTTCTTCTTGATCATTTTCATTTAACCTACGGTTAAGAATACCACCAAAAACTTTGGGGTGAAGGGTTTTAACACGCCCTCCCAAAATAGAGGGGTATGAAGTCAAATCCTCTACTTGAAGTACGGGAACTCCCTGCGCCTCAATAAAGGCTGCAGTTCCACCTGTAGAATAGAGCGTAATGCCCAACTCGTGCATTTTGGTAACGATGGGCGCAAGCCCTTCTTTGTTGAATACAGAAATAAGGGCGGATTTGGCTTGAATAGCGTCTTGCATGAAATAAAAATTGAAAGCACAAAAGTAGGAATTTTATCCCACTAAAAGTTCATTTTTGAACGCAATAAATAAGTCGAAATACGCTTATTTACTTCCGCCAAAAACACCTCGTCTTTTTTATCAAAAGCACGGGCTGTATTGGAATCTATATCAATTTGCCCCACGTTCTTTCCCTCCATAAATAGGGGCACCACAATTTCAGACTTTACGTCTATGCTACAAGCAATATAGTTGTCTTGCTCAGTCACGTCGTCTACCACAAAGTTTTGATTACTCAAAGCTACCTGACCACATATCCCTTTTCCGAATGGAATTATGGTATGGTCCGTTGGCTTTCCTGCAAATGCTTTTAGGTGGAGTTCTTTTTTTTCGGGTTTATGAAAGTAAAAGCCTACCCAATCGTAACTTGGAAGTTTTTGTTGAATTTCAGCACAAACCCATTCCAATGCCGTTTGCGGGTCTTGACTTTGATTCAAATACTTGGCAATATGTTCAAGAAGGGATTGATACATAAAAAAACTGCCCCATGAAGGGGCAGTAAATAATGAATTGTTTACATCATGCCAGGCATACCTCCACCACCCATAGGTGGCATAGCCGCAGCTGGTGTGTCTTCTTTAATATCGACTAAGGCACATTCCGTAGTTAGAATCATCCCAGCTACAGAAGCAGCATTTTCAAGTGCAATTCGCGTCACTTTCTTAGGGTCAATGATTCCTTTTTCTTGCATGTCACCATAGGTGTCGGTTTTAGCATCATATCCAAAATTGTTTTCACCTTCAATAACTTTTGCAACTACCACAGAGCCTTCACCGCCTGCATTTGCAACAATGGTACGTAGGGGTGACTCAATCGCTTTTGAGACGATTTGAATACCAGTCAGCTCGTCTGTATTTGTGCTTTTAAGCTTGCCTAAACTGGGCAGTGCTTGTAGCAGTGCTACACCACCACCAGAAACGATTCCTTCTTCAACTGCAGCTCTTGTCGCGTGTAGTGCATCGTCAACACGGTCTTTCTTTTCTTTCATCTCAACTTCAGAAGCGGCACCTACATAAAGTACTGCAACGCCACCAGAAAGCTTGGCGAGTCGTTCTTGAAGCTTTTCCTTGTCATAGTCAGACGTAGAAGCCTCAATTTGAGACTTGATTTGATTTACACGTGCTTTTATGTCATCTGAGTTACCTGCGCCATTTACGACTGTGGTGTTGTCTTTGTCAATGGTTACTTTTTCAGCAGTACCCAACATATCAATGGTTGCGTTTTCAAGTGTAAATCCACGGTCTTCAGAAATAACGGTTCCTCCAGTCAAAATAGCAATGTCTTCTAACATAGCTTTTCTTCTGTCGCCAAACCCAGGTGCTTTAACAGCTGCTATTTTAAGCGAACCGCGAAGTTTGTTGACCACAAGTGTTGCCAAAGCCTCTCCGTCTACGTCTTCTGCGATAACCACTAAAGGTTTGCCACTTTGGGCAACAGGCTCTAAAACAGGAAGCAAATCCTTCATGGTGGAAATTTTCTTGTCATACAACAGTATGTATGGGGATTCCATATCTGCTTCCATTTTGTCAGAATTGGTAACAAAGTATGGCGATATATAACCGCGGTCAAATTGCATACCTTCAACTATATCAACTGTAGTATCGGTTCCTTTAGCTTCTTCTACCGTGATAACGCCTTCCTTTCCTACTTTTTCAAAAGCTGCCGTAATCAACTCACCGATGGTGGCGTCGTTATTTGCGGAAATGGAGGCTACTTGTTTGATTTTTTCAGATGAATTACCCACTTCAACAGCTTGCTTGTTGAGATCAGTAACTATGGCTTCAACAGCTTTGTCAATACCTCGCTTAAGGTCCATAGGGTTAGCCCCTGCGGCAACATTTTTGAGTCCTTCTTTAACAATAGCTTGTGCCAGTATGGTTGCTGTTGTTGTTCCATCACCAGCTAGGTCGTTGGTTTTGGAAGCTACTTCTTTTACCATTTGTGCACCCATATTTTCAAGGGCGTCTTCAAGCTCTACCTCTTTAGCAACACTGACACCGTCCTTGGTTACTTGAGGGCCGCCAAAGGACTTACCAATGATTACGTTTCGGCCTTTGGGCCCAAGCGTTACTTTAACTGCGTCTGCAAGTGCGTCAACGCCACGCTTTAGTCCGTCGCGTGCTTCTATGTCAAATTGAATTTTCTTTGCCATGATAATGTTTTATGAAATGATTCCTAGAATATCGCTCTCGCGCATGATGATATAATCGCCACCGTCTAATTTTAGTTCTGTGCCGGCATATTTGCCATACAATACGGTGTCACCCACCTGAACAGTGATGGTATCGTCTTTCGTTCCAGGTCCTGTAGCAACTACAGTTCCTTTTTGCGGTTTTTCTTTGGCTGTATCTGGAATGATAATTCCTGATGCGGTAGTCGTTTCTGCGGCCAATGGCGCAATCACGACACGATCAGCCAAGGGTTTGATATTGATCTTACTCATGTATAAAAATTTAGTTTAAAAATTATTTAGCATCAATTGTGCCATTGCAAAAAACAAGAAAAAAGCAGTCAAAAACTGACAGCTTGACATTATTAGTTCTCGCCGTCTGTTTGTGGTAACTCAGGAAGTTCTTCTGGAATTTCTTCTGGAATAGTTTCAGGAATACTTTCCTCAATTGCCGCTTCATCAATTAGAGTAGACTCACTTGTGTTAGAAGGCATGCTAATCATGGAATTGGATATCAGGATAAGAACCAACAATAGGGTAGCAAGAACCCAAGTACTTTTATCTAAAAAGTCGGTTGTTTTTTGAACGCCTCCAAGTTGTTGAGAGCTACCACCAAATGTAGATGAAAGACCTCCGCCTTTTGGATTTTGAACCATTACGACCAAAATTAGCAAAAAGCAAACGATGATGGTTAGTACTAGAAAAATGGAAAATGTACTCATATTAACTTTGGTTTTGTGCTTTCTTAATTTTTTTGATTTGGTCTGCAAATAAACTACTTTTTTCTGGATATTTCAATGCCAATATCTCATAAGCATTTATTGCATTTTTAAATTTCCCTTGCTTGACATAAATCTGTGCCAAGGTCTCTGTCATCAGCGATTTGTCGTCAAATTGTTGCTTTTGCGTGAGGTCGACTGTTTTCTTATCGGTTTTAATCAAATCAATTTTAGGGGTATCAGCAATAAATTTATCTATGAGTCGCTCTTGATTTGTTTCTTTTGGCAAGGAATCATCTACTTGGTGCAGCCAATCTACAAAGGACATTACTTGATC
>JBDQNA010000111.1:0-3818 GCA_040261965.1 Flavobacteriaceae bacterium | reverse complement strand
GGTTTTCAAGGTCTTGAAGGACAAGTGCCTCCCGAAATGACAGCGGCATATATCGCAACTGTTTCGGAACGTTATATTGAGCTTTATGAGCACATAACAGGAAAGAAATTTATAAAAGCTGATTTTTCAGACGTTGCAACTAGAATGCAACACAACCTAGATCTGTATTTTCAGTCCTAGTTGCCTAACTAATGCTGCATTTACCGCTGTATCATAAGAAAGCTTGTGTGTGCAAGGATGGTTTCTAAGCCATGTGAGTTGTCGCTTTGCAAATCTTCTGGTATTGGTTTTGATGTCTTCTACAGCTTCTTCCAAGCGTTGTTTTCCCTCAAAATACCGAAATAACTCTCTGTAGCCCACTGTTTGCAGGGCATTGAGGTGTTTGTGTGGATAAAGTGCTTTGGCTTCGGTAACCAAGCCCTTTTCAATCATGATGTCAACACGCTTATTGATGTTGTCATACAGCTGTTTTCTGGGCATACAAATCTCAATGCTTAAGCTTTCAAAGTCTCTTTGTTCTCTTTTTTGCCCTAAGAAAGATGAGTAGGACTTGCCCGCAACAGAGCATATGTGCAAGGCGCGCAACAATCGCACGTGATTATTTAGGTCTACAGTTTGAAAATAATCGGGATCTAATTTTTGAAGCGCTTGCTGTAAATGTTTGAGTCCTTTGTGTTCATATGCTAATTCCCACTGGTCTTTTATTTCCTCAGCTACTTTTGGAAATGTGTCGAGCCCATGCATAACGGCATCATTGTAAAGGTTAGAACCGCCAACCATAATCACAACAGGGTGTTTTTTATGGTATTTTTTCAGCAGTGATAATGCGTCTTTTTCAAAATCACCAACGCTGTAGGAATCGTGTATGCTTAAATGCTGTATAAAATCGTGTTTGACCACTTGTTGTTCCGCTATTGATGGAACGGCAGTACCAATGCACATTTCTTTGTAAAACTGTCTGGCATCACTAGACAATATTGGACAGTTTAA
This sequence comes from Flavobacteriaceae bacterium, assembly GCA_040261965.1. Lineage (GTDB taxonomy): Bacteria > Bacteroidota > Bacteroidia > Flavobacteriales > Flavobacteriaceae > UBA7446. Next base: position 2,828 of record JBDQNA010000111.1, on the reverse strand, counting down.
TTGCTTGGCTAACGCAATTGCAAATGAAGTTTTTCCAACGGCAGTAGGTCCTGAAATAACAATAAGCTTATGCCTTTTCATTTAAATCAATCACTTGTGTTACTTTGTTTTTTCTAATAAATGATTGCAGTATATGTCGTGCAGCTCGAGAATTTTTCATGGGTGTAATGATGGTTTTTACCATATCCAAATTATTAATCTGATAATTTAAATCTGCGTATCCAAAACCTTTATATTCAGTATCTTGTATAAGTATAATACTCCGCTCATCATGACTACGCCCCTTGTCAACTATCAATAAATTAGGTGAAGAAAAGCGCAACTGATCGATGCAATTCTGCACACGCTCATTATAGCCCTCGACAGCTTCCTTTTCTGCACAGGCACCTAAACATTTGTTGATTTCAACATCTGAGCACGCTTCCTTGGGAGCTTCAAGCCCTACGTACTTTAAGCAGAGTGTGTATTTATGCGCAAAGAAATAGAGAGTTTTCCTTGCATTACTTAGGTTCTTAAAGGTTGTAATGTAGTTTGTTCCATCCTCTGCATGAACAATCCGTAAAAGACGATACCCTTTACTGTTCACTACTTCTTGCAGGCCAAATCGAATACGATCATTCTTGTGTACTCTGTTGTGCTTGGGTTTGTGTAGCTGTATCTCGTCAATTTCTTTTAATAGGGCTATCAATTCACTCCCCGTTTCTTCAGTACTTACGCTATGCGTTTCGAGCTGTATTTTTAAAGCCTTTCTGCTCTTCCCGGTAAAATGTTGGTTGACACGCTTGCGCATGTTAAGACTTTTGCCAATATAAATTACATCTCCTTTTTGGTTATGCAAATAATACACCCCCGTAACAGGTTTGACTTGTTCCATAAGGGCTTGGAACTTACGCGCTACTTTGTCTTGGTCTTTTGTTCGAAGTACTTCTTTGACTATGGTTTTTTTACTGTCTTTATCTAGCAATAGTTTTAGCAGTTTTACTGTTGCGCGTGCGTCTCCTGCAGCACGATGTCTATCGCTAAGTGGAATACCCAATGCCCTTACGAGCTTTCCTAATTTGTAGGACGCTTGTTCAGGAATGAGTTTTTTTGATAAGGCAACAGTGCATAGGGTAGGACGCTCAAAGACAAACCCCAACCTGTTAAATTCGGTGCAAAGCATTCTGTAGTCAAAGCTAGCATTGTGTGCGACTAAGGTGCAATCTTCTGTTATTTCAATAATACGCTTTGCTATTTCGTAGAATTTTGGTGCATTTCGCAGCATTTTTTCGTTAATACCTGTGAGTTGCACTACAAAAGGTTGAATGGGTCGTTCCGGGTTGACTAAGCTGATAAACTGATCTTCAATTTTAGTTCCATCAAACTTAAAAATGGCAATTTCTGTTATACCCTCTTCATTATATTTACCCCCAGTGGTTTCGACGTCAACAACTGCATACATAGCTCCTAATTTCTACTTCCAAAGATTAGACTCCCCACACGTATCATAGTACTTCCTAGGCTAACTGCAAGTTTGTAATCATTGCTCATGCCCATTGATAGGGTAGTCCAATTATTTGTTACCTGCAGCTTGTTGTAGAAGTCTTGAAGTCCGCTAAATTCTGATGTGAGTTGTGCGTTGTTTTCGGTATAGCTGGCCATACCCATTAATCCTGTAATGCGTACATTTTCAAAGGTATTAGCTTTTGAAAGTATGGCTTCAGCTTCTGCATATGAAAAACCAAACTTGGTAGTTTCTTCTGCAATATGAATTTGAAGCAGCACATCAATAACACGGTTGTTATTGGCGCCTTGTTTGTTGATTTCATTAAGTAATCGCTCGCTGTCTACTCCGTGAATGAGGTGAATAAAGGGTGCAATATATTTAACCTTATTTCGCTGAAGGTGACCAATCATATGCCAGCGTATATCCTTAGGGAGTGTTTCGTATTTTTGACAAAGTTCCTGCACTTTATTTTCCCCAAAATCTAAATGTCCAGCTTTATGTGCCTGTTGAATGGCATCAATCGGCTTTGTTTTGGATACTGCCACAACGGTTACTGCAGCAGGCACATCGTCTTTTAATTGCTTTAGGTTGGCTACGATCATGCAAATGACTTTTCAACAAGCGCAGTTATTTGTAGAGCGACGTCAAGGGCATTTTTACCCTGCTCAAGCGGTACGACAACTGCTGTATTATTAAGGATGGCATCGGCAAAGCATTCCAATTCCATTAAGATGGCGTTGACCTCTGGTATTTTAGGGTTGTCAAAAAATACACGCTTTTTCTTGCCTTGTGCGTTTTCCAATACCATATCAAAATCGCCAACATTTTCGGGTGCGTTTTCCATTTTAACCACTTCAGCACTTTTGCTAAAATAATCTACGGAGATATAGGCGTCTTTTTGGAAAAAGCGGGCCTTACGCATGTTTTTAAGCGATATTCTGCTGGCTGTTAGGTTGGCAACACAACCGTTTTCAAACTCAATTCTAGCATTTGCTATATCTGGCGTTTCACTAATGATGGCAACACCACTAGCTGAAATTGCAGATACTTTTGAATCCACCAAACTCAACACTGTATCAATATCGTGTATCATCAAATCCAAAACAACAGGCACATCGGTACCTCTGGGATTAAATTCTGCTAATCGGTGGGTTTCGATAAACATGCTATCGTTGATATCGTCCTTGACAGCTAAAAAAGCAGGATTAAATCGCTCCACATGCCCTACTTGACCCAGCACTTGATGCTTTTTAGCAAGTGCAATCAGTTCATTTGCTTCGTCTACGGTTAGTGTGATGGGTTTTTCAAGAAAGACGTGCTTTCCCATTTCAATGGCTTTTTT